>NZ_JBFBEY010000006.1:0-250854 GCF_040683875.1 Arthrobacter sp. NPDC093128 | reverse complement strand
GCGAGGGCCCGTCCTTCGGCGCCGTCTTCACCGCCGAACTGGACCCGAGCCAGGCCATTTTCATTCCCCGCGGCGTGGGCAACGCCTTCCAGACCTTGGAAGACAACACCGCTTACACCTATCTCGTCAACGACCACTGGTCCGCAGACGCCCAGGGCCAGTACACGTTCCTGAACCTCGCGGACGAGACGGCCGGCATCTCCTGGCCGGTTCCGCTGGACGATGCTGAGCTTTCCGACAAGGACAAGGCACACCCCCGCCTCGCGGACGTCGTGCCGATGCCGGCCAAAAAGATCCTCGTTGTCGGTGCCGACGGACAGCTGGGCAAAGCGCTGCGGGAACTGTACGACGGCGACGCGACCGTTGAGTTCGCCGGCCGCGCCGGCTTCGACCTCGGCAGTGAAGCGGCCTTCGCGGAGCGGAACTGGAAGAACTATTCGACAGTCATCAACGCCGCCGCCTACACCGCTGTCGACACCGCGGAAACCGCGGAGGGGCGCGCCGCCGCCTGGGCCGTTAACGTTGCCGCCGTGTCCCGCCTGGCCCGGGCCGCCGTCGAACATGACCTCACCCTCGTGCATGTCTCCTCGGACTACGTCTTCGACGGCGTCCGCAAGAACCACGACGAGGCTGAACCCTTCACTCCGCTGGGGGTGTACGGCCAGACCAAGGCAGCCGGCGACGCCATCGTCAGTGTTGTTCCCCGCCACTACATCGTCCGGACCAGCTGGGTCATCGGTGAAGGCAACAACTTCGTCCGCACCATGGCGTCCCTCGCCGGCCGAGGCATTGAACCGTCCGTGGTCAACGACCAGATCGGCCGGCTCAGTTTCACCGCGGACATCGCCGCGGGCATCCAGCACCTGCTGGCATCAGGCGCCGCCTACGGCACCTACAACCTGAGCAACGACGGCGAACCGCAGTCATGGGCGGACATCGCCGCAGACGTATACGAGCTGTCAGGCCAGCCCCGGACCGCCGTTACCGGCGTCAGCACCGAAGAATACTTCAAAGGCAAGGACGCAGCGCCCCGGCCGCTGAACAGCGTGCTGGACCTGGCAAAAATCCAGTCCACAGGCTTTCAACCGGCCAGCGTTGCCAGCAGGCTGAAAGAATACTTGAGCTAGCCGGAGGGCACCGGCGAGGCCTGGGCCGGGCATGAGTTGCCGGATTCAGGGCCTTGGCGGCGGCATCGGGCTCCGGTGCCGCTGCCAAGCCGGAGGCGTGCCATATGCAACAATTGATCTGTGAGTCGCACCTGGATCGTAATCCCCATGTACAACGAGGCTACTGTCGTAGGTTCGGTCATCGAGGGGCTGCGGAAGCAGTTCCCCCACGTCGTTTGCGTTGATGACGGCAGCACGGATGGATCACAGGAGAAGGCACGGGCGGCCGGCGCCGTCGTTGTTCAGCACCCCATCAACCTGGGACAGGGTGCCGCGTTGCAGACCGGCATCGAGTTCGCCCTGCAGGATCCGGAACTGGAGTGCATCGTAACGTTCGACGCCGACGGCCAGCACCGGGTTGACGACGCTCTGGCCATGGCGCAGCGGGTGAAATCGGGGGAGGCCGAAATCATCCTCGGCTCGCGCTTCCTGGACGACCGCACAAAGCTCTCGGCCGCGAAACGGCTCGTTCTCAAGACGGCAGCCATTCAATCCAGGCTTGCCACAGGCATGAACCTGACCGACGCGCACAACGGGCTGCGAGCCTTTAACCCCCGTGTCGCCTCCAATATCCACCTGACCCAGAACCGGATGGCCCATGCTTCCGAGCTGGTGAACCAGCTGGCCAGGCTCAAGCCGAAATACGCGGAGCACCCCGTGGAGATCATCTACACGGACTATTCCAAGTCCAAGGGACAGTCCCTGCTGAACTCGGTCAACATCGTGGCCGAACTGTTCTTCAAATAGCCCCCAGTTCTTCAACAAGCCAAGGTGTCGGATTGCTAATCATTGTCCAAATTGTCCTCGTTGCTGCCGTCATGGTGGTCTCGCTCGCCCTGATGCGCGGCGGTTCCAACGCGCGGCACCTGGCCGTACGCCGCATCCTGCTGATGATCTTCGCAGTCGTCGCGGCACTGTCGGTGTTCTTTCCCGAGGCGCTCACTCGGGTTGCGGGGTTCCTTGGCATCGGACGAGGAACCGACCTGGTGCTCTATGGCGCGGTAGTTTCCCTCTTCGTTTTCATGGCAACCACCTACCAGCGCTTCCGCCACGCTGAAAACGCCCTCACTAAGCTCTCGCGCCGCATCGCGATCGATGAAGCCGAGAAACCCGGGCAGCTGAGCTAGTGGAGGAGACCTCCGCCACCTCCCAAATCACGCGAAAGCCAATGGCCGCTTCGGCTGCCTCGAGCCGGGTTGAGCCGCGGGGTTCCGGACCGCGCTGGGGCAAGGCGCTGGATCCGCGCAACAACAGCATGAACATGATCAGGCTGGGCCTGGCTGCCATGGTGCTCTTTGCCCACAGCTTCTATCTGGCCGGTGCGGGGGAAGGGCCCCATCTTCGCGGTGAGAACCTTGGCGGCTGGGCTGTTGCGGGCTTCTTCGCCCTCAGCGGATACCTGATCACAGGGAGCCGCTTCACCAACGGCCTCGGCGAGTACCTCGTACACCGCGTCGCCAGGATCTACCCCGCGTTCCTGGCGTGCCTCGCGGTCACGGTCCTGGTGTTTGCCCCGCTCGGATTCCTCCGCCAGAACGGCACTTTGGCGGGCTACTGGACCACGGAAACGACGCCGCTCCGGTTCGTCTTTTCCAACCTGTTCCTGGAGATGAAGAACTACGATGTGGCCTTCACTCCCGCGACTGTGCCCTTTGCCGGCTCGTGGAACGGTTCACTGTGGAGCCTTTACTACGAATTCCTCTGCTATCTGATCATTGCGGCCATCGGCGGCCTGGCCTGGGTCCGGCGCTCACCGGTGCCGCTCGCTCTGGCGTTCGGCGCAAGCGTCGCAGTCTACGCGAACCTGCCGGCCATCATGCCCCTGCTGCAGGACACTGATTTCTCCCTGCTGGCGAAATTGGTGCCGTTCTTCCTCGGCGGAGCCCTTGTCCAGTCGATCTCCAAATGGGTTGGCCTTCATTGGGCCACCGGCCTCGGATCCATCGCGGCGGCCGCGCTCTGCATTTTCGCTTTTCCCGTATGGGGAGGCCAGCTTGCCGGCCCGTTTATTGCATACGGCCTGTTGTGGGTCTCGTCAGTGCTGCCCTCACCGAAGCTGATCCGGACCCACGATGTCTCCTACGGGTTCTACATCTACGCCTGGCCCGTTCAGCAGCTGTTGGCGCTCTATGGTGTGCATAACCAGGGCATGGCAATCTACATCCTTTCCTCCGCTGCCGGCACCCTGGTCCTGGCCACGCTCAGCTGGCTGCTGGTGGAGCGGCCTGTGATGCGTGCGGTCCGGCGGCGGCGCAAGGCATCGGTGCCGGCTGCAGTTCCGGCAGCGGCGCCTCCCGAAGCCGCGAACGACAGCCTGTCTGTGCCTGCTGACTCCCCTGCGGAAGCCGGAGTCACCACGGCAGGAAGACGTTAGCACGACGGCATCGCGACCGCGGATGCGTGGATGGTCCGCGGAATCGACGCAAAAAACGAGGGCCTCGGGTAATCGATTGAGTGTAGTCACCCAATCGATACCGGAGGCCCTCGTTTTGTTTGCCCAAGCAAACGTCAGCGGGCAGTAAACCTAGAGCTTTGCCTCTGCCGGCAAGCGCCCGTCGATCCATTCGGCGAGGCGTGCAATGCCGGCCTCCAGATCGTAGCGGGGTTCCCACGGCAGCGCGGCCTTGGCCGGCTCCACATCGGCCCATGCATGCCGTACGTCGCCCTGGCGGAACTGGCCCGTGACGTGCGGCTCCGGTGCGCCGTAGTGGCGGCTGATGATCTGGGCGGCCGTCCGGATGGTCTGGAATTCACCCGATCCGATGTCGAGGGCACCATCATGTGCCTCGTCAGCGACAGCGGCTGCAACCACAGCTGCGGCGACGTCGTCGATCAGCACGAAGTCGCGGCGCACCTCGCCGTCCTCGTAAAGCGGGATGGACTTCCCGGCTTTTGCCATCCGGCAGAAGAGGGACATGATCCCCGTGTACGGGTTGATGAGGGACTGGCCCGGGCCGTAGACGTTCTGGAGGCGCAGCACGGCGGCTTCGACGCCGTAGGACTTTGCCCACGACTCCAGGATGTTCTCCTGGGCGAGCTTCGTGGAGCCGTACACGCTGACCGGAGCCGGGGCAACGACGGCAGCGGACATGGCCACGGGCTGGGCCGCGGGGAAATCCCACTGTGAGCGTGACAGGATTTCGTTCGATCGCTGGCCGGGATAGAACAGGGTTCCGTCCGCGTCCGACTTCCAGGCGCCTTCTCCATATACAGCGCGGCTGCTCGTCAGGACGATGCGGCGCGGCAGCTTACCGCTGCGGTTCAGGCCGTCCAGCATCTGCGTGGTGCCCACCACGTTGGCGATTGCGTGTCGCGTGGATTCCTCCAGCGACTGTCCGGTTCCGGTCTCGGCGGCAAGGTGAATCACGACGTCGGGCGCGACGTCCGGGAGCACCTCGTCCCAGGTCTGAGCCTCAGTGATGTCACGAACGATCAGCTCGACGGCGGGGTCGAGTTCCTCCGGCCGCGACTGGCTGGCGTGGATCTGCGGGTGCAGGCTGTCCACAGCTACCACTCGGTCGAACGCCGCAACCAGGGCCGGGGAAATGGCGCATCCGATAAACCCGGCGCCTCCCGTCACGAGGACAGTACCCCGTTTGGCAGTGGACGTTGTTGATGACGTTGAGGGGGTCACTAGTGAGGCCTTTCTGGGGCGGACATCTGCAAGGTCCAGTTTCTCATAGGACAGGCACGGCTCAGTGACCGAACGCGTGCCTGAATGTGGCCTTGACCGCTTTCGGATTGCGGGAGAGCAGGGCTCCGGGCATGAGTGTGACGGCGTGCAGGCGCGAGGTCCAGCGCACACGGGCTGCCACCGCGGCCTTCTTCCAGCCCTTTGCCCGGCAAAGGTCCTCGGCAATGCGGGCGTACTCCCGGTCGCCGGCGAAACGCGTCCCGTCGGTCAGCGTCGCCGCCGAGGCACTTGCGGAGTGGCGGCGGTAGGAGAACGCCAGGGTCGGGACGTGAACCAGCGATCCGCCCTGCAGGACGATGTCCATTACCAGCGCCAGATCCTGGACGATGGGGAGGCCGTCGCGGAAGCTGACCTTGCGGATTGCGTCGGTCCGGAAGGCGAGGGAAGGCCAGTACAGCCAGTTGCCGCCCAGGAGACTGACGGCGAGGGATTCCCCGGCAAGGACGGTTGTGGCGTTGGTTTTGGGTCCAACGAACTTCCGCTTAACGGAATCGGCAAGGGACCTGACGATCTGCCCGGTTTCATCGATGACCTGCACTCCGGGCTGGATCACGGAGGCGTCCGGAAAATCGCGGTGGGCCTGCAGGACTACGTCCACATAGTTCGGCAGCAGCACATCATCGCAGCCAAGGATCACCATGAGATCCTGCGTGGCTTCGGCAACACACGTGCGGTAGTTCTCCGTAATACCTTTGTTGGATTCGTTCCGCTGGTAGGTGACCCGTTCATCATCGATCGTCGCGAAGTACTCCTGCACGGAGGGATCGGGGTAGCAATCGTCGATGACCGTGAGTTTCCAGTCCCCGTTGGTTTGTGCAAAGACGCTCGCGACTGTTTCCTTGAGCAGCGAAGGATCGCCCCAGTACGGTACAAAAATATCGAGCGGCATTTTCCAACTTCCACGGGTTGTCGTAGCTCAACTGAGCTCGTTCAAGGTTGCCGGGGCGGCGGCTTCAATTGAGTGCCAGTCCGTATCCGACACTAATATGTTGCCATGACCTCCCACGTTATCCGGCCATTGACCCCTGCTGCCCCGGTTCTTAACGGATGACGCACACTGAAGGCAGGGCACAGCAGAAGTCGACCATTGCTGCACGCCAGGCCGCTTCGGTCGGTTTGGCGTCGATTGCTTCGGCTGCAGCCGGGTACCTGGTCATCTGGTTTGTGCCGCGTGTACTCAGCAAGGCAGACAACGCAGAGTTCCTGGCGTTCTGGTCCGCGCTCTTCCTGCTGTTCGGTATCCTCGGCGGCCTCCAAACGGAGATCATCCGGTACGTGACCGCCTTGGGCTCGGCCCCTTCCGCCACGCCCGGCGGCACGGAGAAGCCGCGAACGGTTCCCCTCTTCGCAGTGGTCTTCGGCATCGCCGCCGGCGTCGCACTCGTATTGGTGATGACGTCGCTGCTGTGGGGCCGGGCAGTGCTGGGACCCCACTGGGTGGTGCTGGTTCTCGTCCTCGCCGGTGCCGGCGTGGCCTTTTCCGTCCATGCCGCATTGGCGGGCGTCCTCAGCGGCCGGCACCTCTGGGGCAACTTCTCGGTCCTCGTCGCTTCCGAGTCCTCGTTCCGGCTGGTCCTTGTCCTCATCGTCGGTTTGCTGGCGGGATCCACTGCAGGGCTGGCGGCCGCGGCGGCAGCCGGGGCCCTCGCCTGGGCGCTGGTAGCCGTCTTCAGCCCTCAACTGCGGTCGGCGTTCAGTATGCCGTTGGCCGTTCCCGTCAGGGACTTTGCACGAAAAGTGGGCCACGCCAGCATCTCGACGGCCGCCAGTGCGTCACTCGTTGTCGGATTCCCGATTCTGTATCGGATCACGACGCCGGCTGATGTCTACCTCGCGTCGGCCCCTCTGCTGCTTGCCATCCTCCTGACCAGGGCGCCGCTGATGGTTCCGCTGGGAACCTTCCAGAGCGTCGCCATCGCCCATTTCGTCCGGCACCGCGACCGCGGCCTTGGGGCCCTGCGGCCGATCGCCCTCGCCATTACCGGCGTCGCGGTTGTTGGCGCCGTGGCGGCGTACTTCGTGGGACCCTGGCTCATGGTCCTGCTGTTCGGCCCGGACTACCACGTCGCGCCGTGGATCCTCGCCGGGCTGACCGCTGCCGCTGCAGTGCTGGCGCTGCTTACCCTCACCGGCGGTATGTGTGTAGCCCTCAACCGGCACCGGGTATCTTCTGTCGGCTGGGTGAGTGCAGGCGTCCTCACCCTGGTGGTCCTGCTGCTGCCCCTCGACGCGGACCTCAGGGCCGTCGTGTCCCTGATGGGTCCGCTGCTGGGCGTCTCCATCCACACCGTGGCACTCTCACGCCGCACTGCTGCCCCGTCGGCGTAGGACCTCGCGGGGCCCCACGCTCGGGAGCCATACGCCTCGGGCTGCAGTGGGGGCGCTAACTCAGTAGCGGGTAATGGTGAAGCCCGCCGTTGCACTCCATTTGATGGAGCCGCCCTTGAAGTACTGCTCGCAAGTATCCGCGGTGCAGGTTTCGGTGCTGGTGGGGAATCCAAAGAAGCCGTTCTGGGCCCCGTTGGTCCGCCACACGCCGCCAATGCCGCTGTTGTAGACGGCGCCCATGCCCACACCGGATGCCCAGAGGATCTCTCCGCCGGCGAACGACTGGGTGCATGTTGTTGCTCCGCAGGTTTCCGTCGTCGTGGGGAAACCGAGCCGGCCCGATTCGGAGCCGAGCGAGCGCCACAGGGATCCGATGCCCCCGGAGTACACCGCGGCAGTGCCGGTTGTGGAGGACCATAGGATGTCGCCGCCGGCGAAGCTCTGGCGGCAGGAGCTGACGAGGCAGGTCTCGTTGCTGACGGGGTAGCCCAGGCGGGCGTTCTCGGCTCCGAGGCTCCGCCAGAGTCCGCCGATGCTGCCGTTGTATACCGCCCACTGTCCGGTGGCGGGGGTCCAGTAGATGGTTCCGCCGCTGAAGGACTGCTTGCAGGTGCTGCCGGCGCAGGTTTCATCGGTCGTAGGGTAACTCAGGCGGGCCTTCTCGCTTCCCATGGCCGCCCACAATGACCCGATGCCCGTACCGCGGAGCACCCCAAACGCAGGGGTCGCAGCGGTGGGGTCCTTGAGGATCCGGCCGCCCTCGAAGTCCTGGAAGCACTCCTTTCCGTCACAGAAGTTGGTATCGCTGATGGGACTGCCGAAGCGGCCCTTCTCGGCTTGGAGTGCGGTCCACTTCTTGGAAATTTCGCCGTTGACGATGGTCCGCGTCCCGGATTCCGGGGTCCAGAATATTTGGCCGCTGACGAAAACCTGGCGGCAAACTGATCCCTCACAGCTTTCGGCCGTCCGGGGTGCCCCGAGCTGGCCCGAGAGCCCGCCGTCGGCCTGCCACTTGCTTCCAATGGAGGTACGCCAGACCGGGACCGCCCCCGTGGCGCCGGTCCACACCATGGTTCCGCCCTGGAAGCTCTGGACGCACGAGGTGTCGGTGCACGACTTGTTGTTGGTGGGATAGCCGAGCCGGCTGGTTTCGCCGCCCAGTGCCTCCCAGGCCGTTGCGATGTCACCGGACGTGACGGCCCAGGAGCCGGTGGCGGCTGTCCACAGGATCTTGCCGCCTTGGAACGACTGGCTGCAGGCAGTGGCGGAACAGGTCTCGGAGGCCGTGGGGTAGCCGAGGCTCCCGGAGGTGCCGCCCATGGTCTGCCAGCGTGCGCCGATTCCGCCGTTGAAGACGGCGGCGGCGTTCGTCGAGGTGGACCAGTAGACCGTCCCGCCTACGAAGGTCTGGGAACACGCGGTGGCAGAGCAGGTTTCATCTGTTTTCGGGTAGCCAAGGCGGCCGTCGACGCCGCCCCAGCCGCGCCAGGTGCCGCCGATGGAGCTGAAGTAGACGGCTTTCGCGCCGGTGTTGGCCTGCCAGATGATCTGGCCGCCGGCATACTGCCGGTAGCATCCGCCGGCCGGCAGACCGCAGTAGAGCGAATGTGTCTGGGCGCCGAGCCGGCTGGAGGCGCCGCCCATCGAGTTGTACTTGTTGAGGACAGGATCGAAGCCGGTTGCGAGTGCCTGGAGTTCGGCGTAGCTGCCGCTGAAGACGTTCGAATCGCCGGCGAACGGGCCCAGGCTGCTGTACTGCCAGATATCGTAATTGGTCCAGCCGGCCGGCAGGACGCCCGGCGAGACGGTGCGGTATGACGCGATATGGAGCGGCTGGTTTTTGAACGCCGGGCTGTTGCCCGTGCACTGTGTCCACCAGTCTGTGGTGGTGTAGATCGCGGGATAGCGGCCTGTCCGGGTGTACATCGTGTTGGAGAAGTCCGCAATCCAGAGGACCATCTGGCTCTGGGACATGTTGTAGCAGGTGTTGCCCAGTTCCGGGTATGGGTTGTACTCGATGTCCAGCAGGGGAGGCAGGGTGGTTCCGTCGCCGCTCCAGGCACCGCCGTTGGACGCGAAGTAGTTCGCCTGCGAGGCGCCGGAAGAAACGTTCGGGATCGCGAAGTGGTAAGCGCCCCGGATCATGCCGACGCTGCGGGAGCCGTTGTACTGACTGGAAAAGTAGGGGTTGAGGTAGCTGAGGGATTCTGTCGCCTTCACATAGGCGAACAGCCCGCCCATGTTGCGCTGTTCCTGCCAGTTCACCGCTCCCTGATGGCTACTGACATCGAGCCCCTGGATGCCGGGCGGCATGTATGTGGCCTGTGTCGAAGCCCCGGTTGATTCGGTGGTTGCCCTGATCCCGAGCTTTTGCTGCAGCCCCTGGCCCATGTGCGCGCCATCTGCCCCCTGGGCGGCCTTGAGCTTGGCCAGCGTCTCTGCGTCGACTGTTGATCCCGGCGGAACGGACTCGGCGGCGGTCGGCGCCGGGCTGGGCGCGGGTGCCTCGCCCGACGACGGAGCCGGAGCGGGCGCCGTCGGGCTTTCAGTTGCGGTGGTCGCCGTAGCCGGCGCCGCAGGGGAGCCGGGCGCCGGTGTGGGCGTCGACGACGGTGACGGCGCCACCTGTTGGGCGGCAGATGCCGGCAAGGCCGGCACGAAGGAACTGCACACCAAGGCTGAGGCCAGAAGGGCCGCGGCCAGTACCCGTCCGCCCAAGGAAGTTGCTGCGCCCGCACGTGCGCCTGTGACTTTGCTGAGACTCATGTTCTGCTCCGGCCGGCAACGCGCAGATCCCCACACATCGCGAAATTAGAAACCTATTGGTTTTGTCATTTCGGACGGTGGGGACAGCTGGGCCGTTCCGGATCATCTTCATGACCCGGCCAATGTAGCACCAATGTTACGGGTGTAACCAGAGTGCAAGTTGTTACCAAAGTGACCCCAGCGGGCGCCTATTTGTCTGCGAGGAGTGCCTGGTCGTGCCGAACCATGGCAGTAACCAGGGCGTCGAAATCCACTGACGGATGCCAGCCCAGCCGGGACGAAATCTTGGAGATGTCGCCCCTCATCTCTGCAGCGTCGGTAGGCCGGGCCAAGGACTCGTCAACGTCCACCACGGCGCGCCAGTCGTCAATGCCCACAGCCTTGAAGGCCGCCTCCACGAAATCCTGGACGGAGTGCGAGACGCCGGTCGCGACGACAAAGTCGTCGGGCTCGGATGCGTGGATGATCCTGTCCATGGCGTCGACGAAATCCGGAGCCCAGCCCCAGTCCCGGATTGCGTTCAGGTTTCCCAGCGACAGCTTGTCCAGCTTGCCTGCCGCGATGGCCGCGGCTCCCGATGTGATCTTGCGCGTGACGAATTTTGCCGGCCGCCGCACCGACTCGTGGTTGTAGAGAATCGCAGAGGAAGCGAACATGCCCCGGCTCCGGTAGACGCTGACGGTGTGGTGCGCCAGCGCCTTCGCGGCACCGTAGGGGGAGATGGGCCTGATCGGCGTGGACTCGCTCTGCGGTGCCGACTCCGCCTCACCGAACAGCTCGGCACTCGAAGCCTGGAGAAAGCGGATCTGCTTGCCGGTGGCCTGCTGCAGCTGCCAGATGGTTTCCAGCATTGAGACGACCGAGGCACCTGAGATCAGCGCCGTGTCGTACGGGTGCTGCCACGACTGGTACACCGAGCTGATGCCGCCGAGGTTGAAGACCAGGTCAGGCTTGACCGATTCCAGAATGGAGCCCACATCGTCCGGGCGGGAAAGATCGCCGAGGTGGTACTCCACCCCGTCCACGGTTGTTTCCCCCTCATGCGCTCCCGGCTGCAGTGCATGGCGGACGAGGCCATGGACTTCCCAGCCGCGGGAGAGCAGGGATTCGGCCAGGTAGGACCCGTCCTGGCCCGTTACTCCGGTAAGGAATGCCGTGCCGACGGGAACGGGTCCCGCCTCGCTGAGCGGGTTCACCGCATCAAGGCAGTCTGCTCGGCAATGTCGTTCTCAACCATCATCTTGACGAGTTCGTTGAAGGAGACCTTTGGCTTCCAGCCAAGCTTCTCCTGGGCCTTGGACGCGTCACCGATCAGCAGGTCGACTTCGGCGGGGCGCATGAACTTGGGGTCCTGCCGGACGTACTGCCGCCAGTTGTCCAGGCCCGCGGCGTCAAAGGCAGCCTGGAGGAGTTCTTCGATGGAGTGCGTTGCACCGGTGGAGATGACGTAATCGTCAGCCTCGGGCTGCTGCAGCATCAGCCACATGGCTTCCACGTAGTCCCCTGCGAAGCCCCAGTCGCGCTTGGCGTCCAGGTTGCCAAGGACGATTTCTTCCTGGAGTCCGAGCTTGATCCGTGCGACCGCCATGGAAACCTTGCGGGTGACAAACTCCGGACCCCGGCGCGGCGACTCGTGGTTGAAGAGGATGCCGCTCGATGCGTGCATGCCGTAGGACTCGCGGTAGTTGATTGTCATGTAGTGGCCGAAGACCTTGGCCACACCGTAGGGGGACCGGGGCCAAAGGAGGGTTTCCTCGGTCTGGGGCACCTGCTGGACCTTGCCGAACATCTCGGACGAGGACGCCTGGTAGAAGCGCACCCTGGAGATGTCGTCCCCGGCATAGAGGCGGGTTGCCTCGAGCATGTTCAGCACGCCCTTGCCGGTGACGTCTGTGGTCAGTGACGCGTTCTCCCAGGAGTAAGCCACGAAGGAAATCGCCCCGAGGTTGTAGACCTCGTCCGGCTGGGCAACGCCGAGCACCCGGACCAGTGAGGAGACATCGGTGAGGTCGCCGGTGAGCAGCTTCACGCCCGGAACGGTCTGGCGGACCAGATCGTGCTTGGGGTTGTTCTGTCCTCGGATGAGGCCGAATACCTCGTAGCCTTTCGAGAGAAGGAGCTCTGCGAGATACAGGCCGTCCTGGCCAGTGATTCCGGTGATTAGCGCACGGGGCATGGGAAGAGGTCCTTACAGATTGTTTGCGGGGCTACAGCAACTATATATGGCACGGAGCTTTGGCTCAGAGGCGGCGTGTACATGGTGATCAAACGGTGCTCGCTGCTGTGGCGCGCTGATTGAGTGCATAGCGGTAAGCCTGTTCGTGCACATTGGCGCAGTGTTCCCAGGTGAACTTGCGCACCTGCTCCAGGCCAAGCCGCTGCAGCTCGTCGGTCCTGGCGATGGCGTTCCGGATCGCCGTGGCGATGGCCTCAGGGTCCTGCGGATCGAACAGTTCGGCGGCGTCTCCAACAATTTCCGGAAGTGAGCCTGCGGTTGAGCTTGCCACGGGGCAGCCCGAAGCCATGGCCTCCAGCGGCGGCAGACCGAATCCCTCGTAAAGGCTGGGGAACACCATGCAGGCGGCGCTCCGGTACAGTTCCCTGAGCTCGGCGAGCGGGACCAGGCCGCGGACCTCCACGTTGGCGGGAATGTCCGTCAGCGTGTCCAGGGCCCCGCCCGTCAGGATGAGGCGCAGCTCGGGGTTGGTGACTTCAAGCAACCGCATGGCTTCGAAAAGCTTGGCGTGGTTCTTGTGTTTCCACCCTCGGGCCGGGTACATGATGAAACTTTCGCGCGGTCCGAAATTTGGTATGAATTCTTCGGCGTTGACGCCCAGGTGCGCGGTGAAAATCTTGTCCGGCGCGATGCCGAGGTGCTTGACGATGCTGTCTTTGGCAAAGTCGCTGATGGTCACGATGGCGTCCGCGTCGCGGGCGGCTTTCTCATAGAAGACCTTGCGGTAGAGCTTGTCGGCGGTGCCGAACAGTTCGGGAAGGTCAAGATGCTGAACGTCCAGAAGTGTCTGAACAAACGGCGTTCCCTTCGGCGGCTTCGGCAGTGGAACGGTGAAGGGGACATGGAAAACGTCCATTGGGCGCATCCTGCGCAGAATAGAGCTCCTCGTGACGAGGCCCTTGGCCAGGGTGGCAAGGCGTGCGATGGTTGAGGCGCCGCCGGCCAGCCCGGGAATCACGACTTCATCCGCGCCCTCGCTGAACCCGCGCCCGGATTCGTTGACATAGCAGGTGGGATTCACCGCCGGGGAGGCACCGAGTTTGCGGACCAGTTCGCGTGCATAGGTTTCGCTGCCTCCCATCCCGCCCGGGACAAGTGTGAGCATGGAAACCCCCACCTTCAACGCGTCTGAGGGGCCGGTTTGGTTGGCAGGCGAAGTGCCGGGCTCGGAGGTCGTCATGCTGAACATACTAACGTTCGAGCTGGATCCAGAGACTTCTGCCGGTGTGGATCACAGCTGCCGCATGCGCTTGTTTCGGTTCGTTCACACAACGTCCGGCAGCGGCGTGACTGTGACCAGTCCTCAACGCCGTCCTAGACTAGAGCCCATGAAGGTATTGGTCACCGGCGGCGCCGGCTACATCGGATCGCACACGACGCTCTGTCTGCTGGAAGAAGGGCACGAGGTCGTTGTCCTCGACAACCTGATGAATTCAAACCGTGAGTCGCTGCGCAGGGTGGAGCAGCTCAGCGGAAAGAAAATCGACTTCCGCGAGGTTGATCTGCTCGATGCGGCCTCTGTGGACCGCCTCTTCGCTGAGGACAGCTTCGACGCCGTCATCCACTTCGCCGGCCTCAAGGCCGTTGGGGAGTCGGTCGCCAAGCCCCTCTGGTACTACCAGAACAACGTGGTCGGCACCCTGAATCTCCTGCACAGCATGGACCGGGCCGGTGTTCGCCGCCTCGTCTTCAGCTCCTCCGCCACGGTGTACGGGGCGTCCGAGGAAGTGCCCCTGATCGAGAAGGCGCCGCTGGACGCCACCAATCCCTACGGCCGAACCAAGGAACAGATCGAGGACATCCTCTCGGACCTTGGTGCGGCCGACCCGAGCTGGAGCATAGCCCTCCTCCGCTACTTCAATCCCGTCGGTGCCCACGAATCGGGCCTGATCGGCGAGGACCCGGTCGGCGTACCCAACAACCTGCTGCCTTTCGTGGCCCAGGTTGCGGTGGGGCGACGCGAAAAGGTCATGGTTTTCGGGGATGACTATCCGACGGCGGATGGCACCGGTGTCCGGGACTATATCCACGTGATGGACCTTGCAGCCGGTCACCTCGCCGCGCTGGGCTACCTGCAGGACAAGGCCGGTGTTTACCGCTGGAACCTTGGAACGGGCCGTGGGTCGTCCGTCCTTGAAGTTATTGAGGCCTTTAGCCAGGCAGCCGGAGTGCCCGTACCCTACGAGATCGCTCCGCGGCGGCCCGGCGACGCTGCTGTCAGCTATTCGGATCCTTCCGCGGCACTGGCGGACCTGGGCTGGTCAGCCCGGCGGAACCTGGCAACGATGTGCGAAGACCACTGGCGCTGGCAAAGCAGGAACCCCTCAGGGTACGAAGAGTCGGTGTGATTTAACGCCAGGTTCCAAGGGACCTGACCCCGGGTTATCCACAGCAATGAAGATGTGACTTGGCCTACATGTGTATGCTCCCTTAGCTTTAACCCAGTTGTACTGCCTCAGTCGGGGGCGGCAGTCGTATTGGGGAACACATGGATGCTGTTCGAATCGTGGAGGACGAGGTCCGCGAGCTGATCCGGCGCCGCGGCCTGGACCCGCTGCGGCAGGCAGGCGAGGTCAGGCGCCTCGTCGAGGCGGCCGTCAGCGACTACGACGAACGCGCACTGATGGGTCCGCTGCCGCCGATCGGCCCGCTGGAGACTGCCCGCCGATATGTATACGACGCCGTAGCCGGCTTTGGCGCGCTGCAGCCCCTGCTGGATGACCCCACCATCGAGGAAATCTGGCTCAATGCGCCCAACGAAATCTACGTGGCCCGGAACGGCGAGTCTGAGCTCACGTCCCTGAGCCTTTCGGACCAGCAGGTCCGGGACCTCGTGGAACGCATGCTGAAGAGCTCGGGCCGCCGCCTCGATATGTCCTCGCCGTTCGTGGACGCGGCCCTCCCCGACGGATCCCGGCTCCACGTCGTCATTCCCGATGTGACACGGCGTCACTGGGCCGTCAACATCCGAAAGTTCGTGGTCAAGGCGAGCCGGCTCGAACACCTGGTGGAGCTCGGCACGCTTACTCCCCAGGCGGCGCGGTTCCTGGGTGCCGCCGTGGCCAGCGGGCTGAATATCCTGGTTTCAGGGGCGACGCAGGCCGGTAAGACCACCATGCTGAATTGCCTGGCTGCCAGCATTGGCGCCCGGGAGCGCGTCATCACGGTTGAGGAAATCTTCGAACTGCAGTTTCCATTGCGTGACGTTGTCGGTTTGCAGTGCCGGCAGCCAAACCTTGAAGGCGAAGGTGAGATCCCGCTGCGAAGGCTGGTCAAGGAAGCCCTCAGGATGCGGCCGGACCGCCTCGTGGTCGGAGAGGTCCGTGAGGCCGAAAGCCTGGACATGCTGATCGCCCTTAATTCCGGGCTTCCAGGGATGTGCACCGTCCACGCGAACTCGGCGCACGACGCCGTCACCAAGCTGTGCACGTTGCCGCTCCTTGCCGGTGACAACATCTCAAGCGCGTTTGTCGTGCCGACGGTTGCCTCGTGCATTGACCTGGTGGTCCATTGCAGCCGGCAGTCCAGCGGGCGCCGCCAAGTGACGGAGATCCTGTCGCTGGGCAGACGCGTTGAAAACGGAATTATCGAATCGTCGATGGTGTTCGCAATGGCCGACGGACAGCTGCACCCCAAGGCCAACTCCATGCCGGCCGCTGAGAAGTTCGCCACGGCCGGATTCGACGTCGCGGCCCTTCTGGAGGTCCGCTGATGGCACCCGTGCTGGGCGTGCTCTTCGGTACCGGGCTGTTCCTTATTTGGTGGTCTGCCTGGGAGCAGCCCGAGAAGGCCAAGCGACGGCCGCGGTCCAGCCGGCTCGAAGACCTGCTGCGTGCAGCCGGGATTGAAAACGTCTCGGGACTGGGCCTGGCATCCACCTGCTGGGGCCTCGCGGCATTTGTCGGACTGATCTTCTTCGCGGTGACCCGGTCCTGGCCCATTTCAGCCTGCTTCGGCCTGTTCGGTGGGTGGCTCCCGATGGCTGTTGTCAGATGGCGGGCCCGCAAACGCACGGCGACGCTGCGCCGGTTGTGGCCCGATGTTGTTGACCATCTCCGCTCCGCGATCAGGGCCGGGCTGTCCCTGCCGGAAGCGCTGATCCAGCTGGGTGAAAAGGGCCCCGAGGAGCTGCGGCACGTGTTTCGCGACTTCGGCGCCGACTACCGTGCCGGCGGCCAGTTCGATCCGGCCCTCAACAGACTTAAGGAACGGCTGGCAGACCCCGTCGCCGACCGGATTGTGGAGGCACTCAGGCTAACGCGTGAGGTGGGTGGTTCAGACCTGGGGCGGCTCCTCGGAACGCTTGGCGAATTCCTCCGGGAGAGCGCCAGAACCAGAAGTGAGCTTGAGGCCCGGCAGTCATGGACGGTGAACGCGGCCCGCCTTGCGGTGGCCGCGCCCTGGATTGTCATGGTGCTGCTGGCCACCCGGCCGGAAGCAGTCGCCGCTTACAACACCCCGATGGGGGCGGCCGTGCTCCTCGGCGGGCTGGTTGTGTCCGCCATCTGTTACTCCGTCATGCTGAGGATCGGTGCCCTCCCCGAAGACGAGCGGGTGCTCAGGTGACCTCGCCGGACGCAACGGCCCTGGTCTGCGGGATCCTTCTCGGTGCGGGACTTTGGCTTCTGGTGGTGCGGCTGCCGTTCATGCGGCCAATCAGCTTCACGGAACGGATTGAGCCCCAACTGAAATCGCAAAATCTGGAGTCCAAGCTGCTGTCGGCCGCGAATGAAACCCTCACGCCATTTGGTCCCCTGGAGCGCATATTGCGTCCGGTCCTCAAGGACGGACTCTCGTTTCTTAGCCGTTTCAATTTGGGGTCGTCGGCATTGGGCCGCCGGCTGGCCCGGGCCGGAATCCGGAAGTCAGCCGTCGACTTCAGGGCAGAACAGCTGCTGTGGGCAGTCACGGGATTCACTGCGGCCACCGGCCTGGTAATAATCGCCGCCGCATCGGGACGGTTCAATCCGTTCCTTGCAGTCGTCGCCATATTGGGCACTGCCCTTGGGGGATTCCTTTTCAGGGACTACTGGCTGGGTGCCCAGATCAAACGGCGGGAGAAGCGGATGATGGCTGAGTTCCCAAGCCTCGCCGAACTAATGGCACTTGCCGTCGGTGCGGGTGAAAGTGCCACCGGTGCACTTGACCGCGTCTGCCGCAGCTCACACGGCGAACTCGCCAAGGAATTTGAGCTGGTTCTTGGGGAAACACGCGCCGGAAAACCACTGATCGAAGCCCTGCAGCGGTTCTCTTCGCGGACCGACCTGGGACCCCTGGTGCGGTTCGTTGACGGGATCATCGTGGCAGTGGAGCGCGGAACACCCCTTGCAGATGTCCTACGGGCCCAGGCGCAGGATGTCCGCGACACTGCAAAGCGCGAGCTGATGGAATCGGCCGGAAAGAAGGAAATCGCCATGATGGTGCCGTTGGTCTTTGGTGTCCTTCCGCTGACGGTCATCTTTGCCGTGTTTCCCGGACTCGCGGCCATCAGCCTCGGACTATGACGTAATCCAGATCGCCCGGACCGCCGGGAAAACCCAGCCGCAACCACAGAATGGAAGCTAAATGAAACACCGCGGAATCCGCGCCTTGGCCCTGATCCACACATTTACCCTGATGGTTTGGCCGTCTGCGGTCTCCGGGACGGGAGCCCGGGCGAGCAAGTCCCGGGACGGGGACCATCCCGAACGGGGCGACGTGCCCGGCTGGGTAATGATCACGTTGATGTCCGCGGTGCTGGTCGCCGCCCTCTTGGCCCTCGCCGGCCCTGCCCTGGAGGGGCTTTTCAACCAGGCCATGGACAAGGTCGGAAACTAGCACATGCCTGTGGCGGTCCCGGTGGCGGAAGCTGCCTGCAGGCGGACGGCAGTACAGCCAGCCGGGTGCGGTGGCACGCCCCGGCGGGAACGCGGCTCCGCCGTTGTGGACTTTGTCCTGGTCGGCAGCCTGCTCACAATGTTCTTCCTCGCGGTGATCCAGCTGGCGCTGGTCCTGCACGTCCGCAACACACTGATCGATGCTGCGGCCTCGGGGGCAAGGTACGGCACACTCGCCGACCGGAACGCCGCCGACGCAAGGGACCGCACGGGCGAACTGATCGGAATGGCCCTGAACGAAGGTTTCGCCAAGGACGTGACCACCACGGAAGTCACATTTCAAGGAATCCGTGCGCTCGAAGTCACGGTCCGGGCGCCGCTGCCGGTGATCGGCCTGATCGGTCCACGAGAGGCTCTGGAGGTGAAAGGCCATGCCGCCATCCAGCCGTAGATTTCCATCAAGGCTGACAGGCCGTTTGGTGGAAACTGCGGGCCGCGCCGGGACCGCCGGGTCCGATCGGGGGATCCAAAGCGCCCGCGCACACGAATCCGGACCGGGCACAGCGTCCGGAAACGGGACAACACGCCCGGGGGAGCCGGGGAGTGCCGTCGTCGAATTCACGTTCCTCGCCCTCCTCCTCATGGTCCCCCTCGTGTACTTCATCATCACGGTGGGGCAGATCCAGGGTGGGGCCTTCGCCGTGGTCGGTGCGGCCGACCAGGCCGCCAAGGTCTACGTTGCCCAGCCCGACGCGGAAAGCGGCCGTGCGGCTGCCGAGCAGGCAGCCATGCTCGCCCTCGCGGACTACGGGCATCCGGCGGACAACGCACGGATGGACGCAAGTTGCCAGCCGTCGGACTGCCTCGCCCCGGGGTCGGCCGTCACCATCACCGTCCACCTCACGGTCCCGCTGCCATTTGTACCGTTCAGCGATTCGTTCCGTCTCAACGCAAGCCAACTGGATGCCTCGGCCACCCAGGTTGTGGGGCGATTCCGATAACCGTGAACAACCCGAGCCCTGAACCTGACAAGGAGGACGGGCAGATGATGGTCCTCATCATCGGCTACGTCCTCCTTGCGCTCCTGGTCACCACCGCAGTCATGGCGGCATCCTCTCTCTACCTTGAACACAAGAAGCTGCTGTCGGCGGCAGACGGCGCATCCGTGGCAGCGGCGGACAGTTACACACTCGGCCAGGTCGAGACCGAAGGCGGAAGCCCCACTGCGCTGCTCAACGGCGCGCGGGTGCGGAGCGTCGCCGCCGAATACCTCATCCGGAATGACGCCCATGCCAGCCTCGACGGCCTCGCTGTCGCGCCGGCCACCGGAAGCCCGGACGGTTCAACCGCCGTCGTTGTGCTGACCGCGGAGGTGCATCCCCCGATCGTCAACTTCCTCATCCCGGACGGAATCAGGATTGAGGCGACATCCACCGCGCGTTCCCGGCTCGTCCGATAGCCGTCCGGAACCGGTGAGAGCGGCTAGGAAGGATAGCGTAGGCTTTAACAACCATGGCTCAAATTGATTTTTCCGCAGAAATCCGCGCCCTGCGCGCCACCTACACCTCCATCGAAAACGTCTCGAATGTTGAGGAGCTGAAGGAAGACATCGCCGAACTGAGCGAACGCGCCGGCGAGCCGAACCTCTGGGACGACCCCGCGGCCGCGCAAAAGATCACTTCCAGGCTCTCGCACCGCCAGAGCGAACTCGAACGGCTCAACACCCTCGTTTCCCGGATCGACGACCTTGAGGTCCTGGTGGAGCTGGGCCAGGACGAGGACGACGCCGATTCCATGGGCGAGGCGGCCGCGGAACTTGAGTACATCCGCAAGTCGCTTAAGGACCTTGAAGTGGTGACGCTTCTGTCCGGTGAGTTCGACGAGCGTGAAGCCGTTGTCACCATCCGTGCGGGCGCCGGCGGCGTTGACGCGGCGGACTTCGCCGAGATGCTCCTCCGGATGTATCTGCGCTGGGCGGAACGCCACGGCTACCCGACCACCATCATGGACACCTCCTACGCCGAAGAGGCCGGGCTCAAGTCCGCCACTTTCGAAGTCAAGGCCCCCTACGCCTACGGCACGCTCAGCGTCGAGGCCGGCACGCACCGCCTGGTCCGCATCAGCCCCTTTGACAACCAGGGCCGGCGTCAGACGTCCTTCGCTGCCGTGGAAGTGATTCCGCTGATCGAGCAGACGGACTCGATCGACATTCCGGACAACGAAATCCGGGTGGACGTTTTCCGCTCCTCCGGCCCCGGTGGCCAGTCCGTGAACACTACCGACTCTGCCGTTCGCCTGACGCACATCCCCACCGGGACCGTGGTGTCCATGCAGAACGAAAAGTCCCAGCTCCAGAACCGGGCCGCCGCCCTGCGGGTCCTCCAGTCCCGGCTCCTGCTTCTCAAGAAGGAGCAGGAGGACGCGGAAAAGAAGGCCTTCGCCGGGGATGTCAAGGCGTCGTGGGGCGACCAGATGCGCTCCTACGTGCTGAACCCCTACCAGATGGTCAAGGACCTCCGGACCGAGCACGAAGTCGGCAACACCTCGGCCGTTTTCGACGGCGAAATCGACGATTTCATTGACGCCGGCATCCGCTGGCGCACGGACAACCGCAACGCCGCCAACTAGGACCATACAGTGACGGGGCATTCCATTCGGTGGCTGAAAACCTGCGACACGCGCAGGAACTCAAGCTTTTCTGCAGGTACCCGTGCGTATAGTCGAGGGGCCGGAGCTCTACTTCCCCCAAAAGAAAGCCCGTGCGCCGGCTGCAGTACGGGGCTCCATCAGCCGTGTCCTGCAGGGTACTTAGGGCAATGATCCGTTTCGAAAATGTCACCAAGGTCTACGACCAGACGGCCCGGCCGGCGCTGGACTCTGTCAACCTTGAAATTGACCGTGGCGAGTTCGCGTTCCTCGTGGGCGCTTCCGGTTCCGGCAAATCCACCTTCCTCCGCCTGGTGCTCAAGGAAGACCGGGCCACTTCCGGCGCCGTCTACGTGGCCGGCCAGAACGTAGCGAACATTTCAAGCTGGCGCGTGCCGCGGCTGCGCCGGGGGATCGGCGTCGTATTCCAGGACTTCCGGCTCCTCCCGCAGAAGAATGTCTTCGCGAACGTCGCCTTCGCCATGCAGGTCATTGGCAAGAGCCGCAGCATCATCCGGGACACGGTCCCCGAGGTCCTCAAAACGGTGGGCCTGGAGGGCAAGGAACACCGGATGCCGCACGAGCTCTCCGGCGGCGAGCAGCAGCGCGTGGCGATCGCCCGCGCCGTGGTCAACCGTCCGGGGATCCTCCTGGCCGACGAACCCACCGGAAACCTCGATCCCACCACTTCCATGGGCATCATGGGCGTCCTGGACAAGATTAACCAGAACGGCACCACTGTAGTGATGGCAACGCACGACGACGACATTGTCAACGAGATGCGTAAACGCGTGGTTGAGCTCCGGAACGGCGTTGTCATCCGTGACGAGGCCCGTGCCCTCTACACCTCGATGATCCCGGTCGTAGGGCAGTCCCGGCGCCTCAAGGATGCCAGCGGACGCCCGGATGAGTCCGCAACCGAACCCGGTGACGGGTCCGTCCCCTCGTCCGCAGGGGAGGCCAAATGAGGCTCGCATTCATCCTCGGCGAAATTGGCAGCGGGCTGAGGCGCAACCTGTCCATGGTGGTGTCGGTGATCCTGGTGACTTTTGTGTCGCTGACGTTCGTTGGCGCGGCGGGTATGCTCCAGCTGCAGATCAACCAGATGAAGGGCTACTGGTACGACAAGGTCCAGGTGGCAATCTTCCTTTGCGGGGACGGCTCGACGGCGGCCGGCTGCGCCACCGGGACGGCCACCCCGGAACAGCAGGAGAACCTGCGCACGCTCCTGGAATCGCCTGCCGTGTCCCAGTACATCAACGACTTCCAGTTCGAATCCAAGGACGACGCGTACAAGCACTTCAAGGAGCAGTTCTCCAATTCACCGATCGTTGACTCGGTGACCCCGGACCAGCTGCCCGCCTCCTTCCGGATCAACATGAAGGATCCGGAAAAATACCAGATCATCAGCGAGACGTTTGCGTCACAGCCCGGCGTTGAAACCGTGATCGACCAGCGCCAGGTCCTGGAACGGCTCTTTTCGGTGATGAACGCCGCCTCGCTGGTGGCTGTCATCATCGCCGGCGTGATGATCGTCTGCGCAATCCTGCTGATTGCCACCACCATCCGGTTGTCCGCGTTCAGCAGGCGGCGGGAAACCGGAATCATGAGGCTGGTCGGCGCCTCCAAGATCGTCATCCAGCTGCCGTTCATTCTCGAAGGCGTCATCGCCGCCGTGATTGGAGCGGCGCTGGCTTCCGGCACCCTCTGGGCCGTGGCCCACTTCTTCCTTGGGGAGTACATGTCCAAGCAGTATCCGGACACGGCATTTATCTCTCCGGCGCAGACGCTGCTCCTGGCCCCGGCGCTGCTCGCCCTTGGCGCAACCTTGGCTGGAATTTCGTCTCTCTTGACCTTACGTAGATATTTGCGGGTCTAGGCTGTGGCTACCAACGAAGGAATGATGATGACAGCTATGGACCGCAAGGCCCGCCGGTTCCGGACCGCGGGACGGGGCAGCCGCATGATCAGTGCCGTCCTGGCGCTAATTCTGGCCGCGAGCCTGGGTGCCTCGACACCCGTGGCCTTCGCAGACGAGCTTGAGGACAAGCAGGCCGCCCTCGAAGCCGAGGCCGCCCGAGTGCAGCAGTCCCTTGAGTTCGTGGACGCCAAGATTGCCAAGGCTGCCGGCGACCTGGTGATCTACCAAGGCCAGCTCCCGGCCGCGCAGCAGGCGCTGCTCGAGGCGCAGGGCCGGGTTGCGAGTGCAGTCAAGGAAGTCGAGGCCCTCGCCGCCCGTGTTGATCTTGCACAGCAGAACAAAGCCAAGATCACCCAGCAGCTTGAAACCGACAAGCAGAAGATCGCCGACACCAAGAAACTCATCGGGCAGATTGCCACCCAGGCCTACAAATCCGGCGGCGTTCCTTCGAACCTCACGCTCTTCTTTGGATCCAAGAGCGGCGGTAGCCTGACGGACACCATCGACCTCGCGGACCAGGCCATGCGCAGCCAGAACTCCGCCATGGACAAGCTGTCCCAGCAGAACGCCACCAACGTCAATTCGCAGGCCCGCCTGCAAGCGGTTGAGGCGGAGATCAAGGACCTCAAGGCCAAGGCGGACGCCGCCCTGGCCCGGGAGAAGGCAGCCCGCGACGAGGCTGCCGCCAAGAAGGAACAGGTGGACAAGCTCATCGCGGATACCACCCGCCTCAACAACGAGCTCCAGGCAGCCAAGCCCGGCATCCAGAGCCAGCTCTCCAAGGTCCAGGCGGCGCAGGATGCAGTAGCCTCCGAGATCGTCGAGCGCGACCGGAAACTCCGGGAAGCATGGGAAGCGGAACAGCGCCGCATTGCCGAGGCCGCCGCCGCCGCGGCAAGGGCAGCCGGCCAGGCAGCCCAGCCGTATGTCCCGCAGATCGGACCGCCCTCAGCCTTCGGGCTGCGGCACCCCTTCTCGTCCGACGTCCCCATCACCTCGGGATTCGGCTGGCGCGCGACGCCCCCAGGTACCGTGGACTTCTACGGCTCCGGCGGATACATGCACACCGGCATCGACTTCGGCGCCAGCTGCGGCACCCCTGTCTACGCCCCGGCGGCCGGCACCATCGTCTCAGCGGGGTGGAGCAACGACGGCGGCGGCAACAACGTCAAGATTTCGCACGGCGTTGTCCAGGGCAACTCGTTGACCACCATCTACTACCACAACAGCAGCGTGGTGGTCTCGATAGGCCAGCAGGTCAGCCAGGGACAGCTCATCGCCTATTCCGGAACGACCGGCAACTCAACGGGCTGCCATTCGCACTTCGAGACCTGGCTCAACGGCAAGGCCGTAGATCCCATGATCCTGCTCTGACAGACCCTCAGCGCCGGCCGCTGATTGCAGCGCGGTGACCGGTACAAACGGCTTGCCCCGCGCCTGCCGTAGACTTAAGTAGCTTCGAGCCGCCGCGGCCGGGGCATCCATCAAGACCAAGAGCTGAGGAGTTCCACCGTGCCGAAAGAAAGTGGCCGTAAGGTAGTGGCCACCAACCGGAAGGCCCGGCATGACTACCATGTCCTCGACACCTACGAGGCCGGCATCGCGCTGATGGGGACGGAAGTCAAGTCCCTCCGCGAGGGCCACGCCTCCATGGTTGACGGGTTTTGCACGTTCTACAATGACGAGCTTTGGATGGAGGGCATCCACATCCCCGAATACAACCAGGGAAGCTGGACGAACCACTCCGCCCGCAGGCGGCGCAAACTGCTGCTCCACCGCGAGGAGCTGACCAAGATCTCGCACAAGATCCGTGAATCCGGCTTCACCATCGTCCCCCTCCAGCTGTATTTCCTGGACGGGCGGGCGAAGGTGGAGATCGGCGTCGCACGCGGTAAAAAGGAATACGACAAGCGGCAGACGCTCCGCGAACAGCAGGACAAGCGCGAGGCGCTGCGGGTCATGCGCGAACGCAACCGCGGCTGACCTTCCGGCCAGCGGCGCGAAAGCAGCCGCCGTCCGCAACACGCGGGTTGCTGCCGGGAATGATTCCGCCCGGCAGTGCGTTATGATTGGTAGTCCGGGAAGGAACGGCGCGGAACCATGAAGGGTTCTGCAAGGGTCCTGACCGGTTTGATAACAAAATACGGGGATGATCGGTTTCGACGATGTTAGTCGCGACAGGTGAAGCGGGCCGAGGATGCAGAATTATCTCGTAAACGCTGTCTGCAAAACAATAAGTGCCAAACAAACGCGCACTGACTTCGCTCTCGCTGCCTAAGCAGTAAGACAGTCCGTCAGCCCGGGAACGCTATCGTCCCGGATCCTGGCGTCATTAAGATAGCCACTGCTGTTTACCTTCGTCATTGGGGTGAACGGGACTCTTAAATGACTGGGCCCGGATCAGCTACCTGTTTGCAGGATAGCTGGGGCCGAGAAAATCCGACGCGAACTGCGCCCGGAGAAGCCCTGACAACACGACATCGGACGGGGGTTCAATTCCCCCCATCTCCACCATCGGGACAGCGGCAACGCCGTTCCACCCCGTGCAAAAGGCCGGAAGCGAAAGCTTCCGGCCTTTTGTGTTTTCAGCACCGTTCCTGCATCCGCCAGCGGCCAGCCATGGCCGCGGCGCGTCAGCGCTTCTTGATGTGCGCTACAGGGTCCACGTGGGCGTCCACCTCATGCTTGGACTTCTTTTCGGCCCTTTTTTGCTTGATGGTCTTGTCCGACTTCTTGGTGACCTGCCGGTGCGGCGATTTGTCAGGCATGTCGCCCTCCCTAACGTCGGGGCCCTGAATAGGCCCCGTGTTTGTAAGGTACGCCTGTTTTCTCGTGAATGAAACTGGCACCAACGCCGGCTTCCGGCACCGCCCGATTCACGCGTCGAACCGGACCCCGCCCGGGCGCCGGCCGTCAGGAAGCGGGTACTTCAACGTCAACAATGCCGACGAACCGGCTGCCGATCCCCTCATACTCGCTGCGAACCAGGCCCGGCAGGACCGGCGGGAGGTCATCGAGGGCGTGATGGGCGCAGCACACGTACGTGAACGGCGGCCACCATTTCTTGGGCCGGGCGGCTTCCGAGAAGCCGCAGACGGCACAGGTCAGCTGGACCCAGACAGGGCGCTTGCCGGTCCGGTTGGCCTTGGACTGGACGAGCCAGGCCGGGGGATTGTCCAGGAGCTCGGACAGCTCGGCATCCGACAGCCTGGCAGGGATACCGTGACGGTGTGCCATTTCCAGTGGAATATCAAGGATCTGAGCTGCTTCACGTCGCGTAACCATCGTTTAACTTTACGGGATGCAGGACCCCTCGGGATTCACACATTCAGACCGCGGGGCGCTGGCCTGCGTCGGTTGGAAAGCCGCGGGCCTGTCAGCCGGCAAGGGCTATGCCTGCCGCCGCCGCCGAGAGCCCTGCGACGAGATTGACAGCCACGTTCAGCGCCGCCGCCGGGTACCGCCCTTCACTGACAAGCCGGATGGTTGCAGTGGTCCAGGAACTGAACGTCGTCAGGCCGCCCGCGAGGCCCGTGGCGACCGAGGCATGCCATTCCTCGCCGAGCCCCAGCCGTCCGCTGACGCCCACTGAAAGGCCGATGATGAGTGACCCGGTGACGTTTACCAGCAGCGTTGCCCAGGGCCAGTGCCGGCGCGTGCCGGTGCGGTGCGCGAACCAGGTGTCGATGGAAAACCTGAGCAAGCCCCCGGCAACGCCAAAAATACCGACCAACACAGCTGTCATGAGGCTCCTCCGGTCCGGTCACTCAAGGCCTTGCCGGCCTTCCAGCCCGCGGCGGCCGCACCAAGCCCCAGGACCAGAGAGAGTCCGAGATAGATCAGCCATGTCGCGTGTAGGCCGGAACGTGCCTGTTGGTCAACTGAGAACACCACTGCCGAGAAGGTGGTGAAGGATCCCAGGAGCCCCGGCCCGATTCCTGCCCTCAGCCAGAACGCCGTCGTCGGCCGGGCCATCCAGACCGTGGTGAGGGCCGCCAGGACGAAGCTGCCGCTGACGTTGATGGCCAGGGTGGTCCAGGGGATCGTTCCGGCGGCTTCCGGGAAGACCAAGCCCAGGCCGTAGCGGAGCTCCGTCCCAACGAGTGCCCCGACGGCCACCGCCGTCCAGGCGCGCCAGCCCGGGCCCGCGACACCCTTCATTCAGGCAGCACCGTTACAGGCGTCACCGATACGGTGGGCACGGGTTCAGGCGTCCGCAAGCCGGCATCCGGCATGGCCCGTGTCGCTGTGCACCCACAGCGCTGACGAAACCTCATCGGCAAGGTCGAATTCGCGGTCGGCGCCCGCCGGGCCGATCCGGACCACGAGGGCACCGCCGAAGGGTTTCCGGCCGAGTACTTCAATGTCTGCATCGAGGTCGATCTTCTCGGCGGACAGATAGCGCAGGAGGTCGGGGTTTTCGTCGCTGATCCTGGTGATCCGGCCCGTGTGGCCCTCGTCGAGTTCGCTCATACGGTGGGCGCGGGGCATGCGGACGGTGCCGTCCGCTGCGGGGATGGGATCGCCGTGCGGGTCGCGGAGCGGATTGCCGAGCTTGCGGGCCATCCGCTCGATGAAGGTGTCGGAGACGGCGTGTTCCAGGAGCTCGGCTTCGTCGTGGACCTCGTCCCAGCTGTAGCCGAGTTCCTGGACAAGGTAGGTCTCGATGAGCCGGTGACGCCGGACCATGGACAGCGCCAGCCGGATGCCGTCGGCCGTGAGCGTGATGGCGCTGTAGGGCTTGTGGTCAACCAGGCCCTGGTCTTTCAGCTTTCGGACCATTTCCGAGACCGAGGAGTTCGCGACCCCGAGCCGTTGTGCCAGCTGCGAGGAGGTGATGGGTTTGTCCTGCCACTCCGTGAAGGAGTAGATGACCTTGACGTAGTCCTCGATGGAGGAGGAGGGCGCGCTGGTCTTCACGGGTCCAAGCCTACCGCTTTGTCTGCACGACTCATGCTTTGAACGCCCGCCAGGTCTGGGTCAGGTAGGGGAGTCCGACGACGTCCCCGCGCGAGTGGGTCAGATGCTCGTGGAGGTACCAGTCCAGGTTGTCCCGGACTTTGGCCCGGGTGCCCTCACCGGCGGCAAGGTAATAGCTGCGGGACTTCGCCAATTCCACAATGTCCTCGGTGGTCACCGGATCTTCCCAGCGTGTCAGGTGGCTCTCAAGCCCGGTGAACTCCGGCCCGATCGCGGGACGGAAGTCCGGCTTGTGCACATCGCCGGCATGCATGATCCGGGAGAGCCGGTGAACCCACGGGACCGACGTGTCCAACTGGTTCCAGACCAGCCCCAGCACGCCGCCGGGGCGGAGGATGCGGGAAATTTCCGTGCTCGCAAGGAGCGGATCGCACCAGTGCCACGCCTGGGCAACGCTGACGACGTCGAACGCGCTGTCCGCGAGTCCGGTCGCCTCTGCGGTGCCCTCTGCCGCGGGAACTCCCGGCAGGGCAAGCCGCAGCTGGGCGAGCATGTCCGGCGAGGGGTCCACTGCGGAGACCGTGAGACCACGCTGCACCAGCAAGACAGTGAATTTGCCCGTCCCGGCTCCGATGTCAGCGGCATTGGCGGCCCCGGCTGTCCCGCCGGCGCTTCGGATCAGCCAGTCCGCCGAATCGGCAGGATAGCCCGGGCGGACACGGTCATAATGCTCACCGCCGTCCTGGAAGCTCTGTCCGAGTTCATACCGGCGCTGGTGGTGCAGTTTGGGGCCTCCCCGTGCCACGTGCAGTCTCCTTCGGGCAGGCTGGATTACTTACCCCTCGAATTTACCGCAAACGCCGGGCCCTTAGTCTTCGGTGCAGGGCGCTGCTCCCGCGGTGCCGGGGGTGTTGGGTGCCCAGTCCGGGTAGCTGCGGGTGTCGTTGGCCGGTACCCAGCGGCCGGAGTCCACCACGTAGTCCCAGCCGAGACCGGTCCTGCGGAGTTCCTCGATGCCGGCCAGCAGGCGCTGGGCGTCCTCCAGCCTGGACCCGACGCCGAAGCTTGCACGCAGCGAACCGGACGGAAGGCCCAAGCGCTTGAGCAGCGGGTGGGCGCAGAAGCGGCCGTCGCGGAGGCCAACACCGTGTTCCGCGGAAAGGTAGGCGGCCACGAGGCCTGCGTCGTAGCCCTCGACCGAGAAGTTGACCACGCCAATGGTGTCCGCTGCCTGGTCGGTGTCGCTGAAGATCTGGTGGACCGTAACGCCGTCGATCTTCCGCAGGCCTTCAACGAGGAAGGATCTGATGGCTGTCTCGTGGGCGTGCCACAGCTCCTGGTCCAGCGCACCGATAACCTGCGTGGCGCGGGCCAGCGTGGCTGCACCAAGAACGTTGGGCGACCCGCCCTCATGCCGCGCCGGTCCGGTAGCCCAGCTGACGGAGTCCAGCCGGGCCTCACGGACGGCTCCGCCGCCTGCCAGGTGGGGTGTGCCGGCGTCGAGCCAGTCCGGCCGGCCCACGAGGACACCCGAGCCGAACGGCGCGTACAGCTTGTGGCCCGAGAAGGCGAGGTAGTCGACGTCGTCCGCCGCGATATCGATGCGGCGGTGCGGGGCCAGCTGTGCCGCGTCCACAACGATCCTTGCGCCGTGTTCGTGGGCCAGTGCGGCCAGCTCGCGGATGGGGAGGATTTCACCGGTGACGTTGGAGGCTCCCGTTACGGCCAGCAGGCTGATGTCGCCCTGGCTGAGCTCGGAGCGCAGGTTCTCGAGCGTGGCGCTCAGCGTGGGAGCGGCAACAACGCTGCGGTGCGGCACACCCTGCCAGGGAAGCAGGTTGGCGTGGTGCTCGATGTCGAGATACAGCACCTCACCGGTGTGGCGGCCGTCCGCCACGGGCAGGCAGCCCGCCAGCAGGTTCAGGGAGTCCGTGGTGTTCCTGGTGAAGATCACGGAATCGTCGGTCCTGCCGCCGACGAATGCGCGGACGATGCTCCGGGAGTTTTCGTACACCGAGGTGCTGATCTGCGAGGCGTAGCCGGCGCCGCGGTGGACACTGGCGTAGTACGGCAGGATTTCGTTCAGGTAGGCCGACACGACGGAAAGGGCCGGAGCGGACGCTCCATAGTCCAGGTTTGCGTAGCGGACGTGGCCACCCTGGATCAGCGGAGCCTGGATCTCGGCGCCGGTGACGGCCGAGAGCGGCCGCTTGGCAATGGTGAAGCGTTCGTCCAGGAGGCCTGCGGCCGTCGAGGACGCGGTTCCGGGGTTTGCGGGGAAAGTGGCAGTAGTCATGGGGACCTCACTGTAAAGGACCCCTCACTCCGGGGATCCGCGCTTGCCGGGTCCGTTCCGGACCGGCCTGGTCGTCACCCGGGGCACCCCACCGCGAATGGAGGGTTGCCGGCCAGCAAACCGGGGTTTCGCGCTGGCACTCGTGACCTGTTTCGAGATTAGGACATTCGCGGCGCCGCGGGAAAGCCACGCCAATTATTAAGCCGTTTGTTACGCATGCCCGGAGAAGCGGGTTCCGTCCGAATAAACGACGGCGGACACCCCCTTGGGAGGGGCATCCGCCGTCGTTTATTCTGCAGTCCGTCCATGCGTCCGCACCGGGTTCCGGTGCGGGCCACCCCTCAGAGGAGGTCGTCGAGGTCCGGGTTCAGCCGCTTGAGGACTTCGGAGTGGAGGATCGAGTTGGTGGCCAGGGCGTTTCCGCCGAAGGGGCCGTCCACTCCCTCCAAGGATGTGAAGCGGCCGCCCGCTTCAGTGACAATCGGCACCAGCGCGGCCATGTCGTAGAGGTTCAGCTCCGGCTCGCAGGCGATGTCCACGCATCCCTCGGCCACCATGCAATAGGACCAGAAGTCGCCGTAGGCGCGGGTCCGCCAAACCTCCTCGGTGAGGCCGAGGAACTCGTCCAGGTTGCCGCGTTCCTTCCAGCCGCCCAGGCTCGAGTAGGAGAGTGAAGCGTCCGAAAGCTCGGACACGTTCGAGACCTTCAGCCGCGTGGCCGCAGCAAGGGACCGCCCCATGTAGGCGCCGGCGCCCTTCGCGGCCCACCAGCGCTTGCCCAGTGCCGGCGCGCTGACCAGGCCAACCACGGGTTCGCCCTCATCCACGAGGGCAATCAGGGTGGCCCAGACAGGCACACCACGGACGAAGTTTTTGGTGCCGTCGATCGGATCGATGATCCAGCGGCGGGAACCATGCCCGGAACTGCCGAACTCTTCGCCGAGGACGGCGTCGCGCGGGCGGGAGCGCGAGAGCTGTCCGCGGATGGATTCTTCAGCTGCCTTGTCAGCATCCGTGACCGGGGTAAGGTCCGGTTTGGTTTCAATCTGAAGGTCCAGCGCCTTGAAACGGCTCATGGTCTGGGAGTCAACAGAGTCGGCCAGGACATGGGCGAGGCGCAGGTCATCGTTGTAGCTCGAAGCGGGTTGGGTCATGCTTCCAAACTACCGTCTCTGCGGCCGGCCGGCTGGGAGGCCACGTCCTGCACCGTGCTGCCCGTGAATCCGCCCCGTGGCAGGGCCCCGGGCACAGGCGGCGAAACGGCGCTACGAAACAATGCCGAGTTCCTTGGCTTCCTGCGCTTCCATCCGGGGATCGGTGCCGAGCAGACGGCGCAGTGACGCCAGCCGCGCTGCGCCGGACGGCCCTGCGTGCCCTTCGGACACCCAGGCGTCCACTCCGCAGTTGACGGCGGAGGAATCATGCTTGCAGCCGCGTTCGCAGGCATCCGTGCCGGGTTCGAGATCGGGAAAGGACCGGAGGATCCGGTCCGGGTCCACGTGCGCGAGGCCGAATGACCGGATGCCCGGGGTGTCGATAATCCAGCTCCCGGCGGGCGCGTCACTGATCCGCAGGGCCAGCGCCGACGACGACGTGTGCCGTCCCCGCCCGGTGACGGCGTTGACGCCTCCGGTAGCGCGCTCTGCGCCGGTCAGGGCGTTGACCATGGTGGACTTGCCCACCCCGGAATGGCCAAGCATGACCGTCACCTTGCCGTCGAGGTGGGCACGCAGCTGCGACACGGCGTCGCCGTCGAGCCGGGCGGACAGCCCGTCATCGGAGCGCGCATCGATTCCCGAGGCGGCCGCATCGGCGGTCCTGCTGATGATCACGGGGAAGTCCAGGTGCCGGTAGTTGGACAGGAGTTCGGTGGGGTCCTTGACGTCCGCCTTGGTGACGAGGAGCAGCGGCTCGATCCCGGCGTCGTAGGCCGCCACCAGGGCGCGGTCAATAAAACCGGTGCGCGGTTCGGGATTGGCGGCGGCCACGACCACCACGAGCTGGTCGGCATTCGCGACCACCGCCCGTTCGATCGGGTCGGTGTCGTCGGCGCTGCGCCGCAGGAGCGTGCGGCGGTCCTGGATCTTCACGAGCCTGGCTAGGGTGTCCGGCTCGCCGGAGACATCGCCGACGAGGGACACGAAGTCACCGGCCACCACCGGCGAACGGCGCAGTTCGCGCGCCCGCGCCGCGATGACAATGCGTTCGTTGCCGGTATCCTCGCCCACCACAGCCGTGTAGCGGCCGCGGTCCACGGTGATGATGCGCCCGGTTACGGCGTCGTCATAGCTGGGCCGGTCCTTGGTCCGGGGACGGGTCCCTTTCTTGTTGGGGCGGATCCGGATATCGGACTCGTCCCAGGAGCCGGTGCTACGCCCCACTGGCCTGTTCCGTCTGCCGGCCAAGCTGCGTCAGCATGGCTTCCCACAATTGCGGGAAGTCCGGCATGGTCTTGGATGTGGTGCCGATGTCGTCGACTTCGACTCCGTGGACGGCGAGGCCCAGGATTGCCCCCGCCGTGGCCATGCGGTGGTCAGCGTAGCTGTGGACGACGCCGCCGTGGAGCTTCGCGGGCCGGATCACCAGGCCATCGGCTGTTTCTTCGGCATCCCCGCCCAGGCGGTTGATTTCAGTGACGAGGGCGGCAAGCCTGTCCGTCTCATGGCCTCGGAGGTGCGCAATGCCGCTGAGCCGTGAGGGGCCGGTGGCCAGCGCGCACAAGGCGGCCACAGTGGGCGCCAGTTCACTGGTGTCGGCGAAGTCTGCGCCCTTGATTTCGGGGCCGCCTGTGACGGTGAGTGTCCCGTTCTCCAGCGTGACAGTGGCACCCATCTCTGCCAGGATGCTGCGCCAAAGATCGCCCACCTGTGTGGTGGGCGCCGGCCAGTTGGGAATGCGGACCGTGCCGCCGGTTGCCAGCGCCGCGGCGAGGAAGGGACCGGCGTTGGACAGGTCTTGCTCAATCCGGCGGTCGAACGCCCGGATGGAGCCGGGTGCCACGATCCAGTGGTTCGGGACGGAATCGTCGACGGACACGCCGACTTCGCGCAGAACGGCCACGGTCATGTTGATGTGGTCCAGGCTCGGCACGGGCTTGCCGACGTGCTCCAGGTGCAGGCCCTCGCTGAAACGCGCGCCCACGAGGAGCAGTGCCGACACGAACTGCGATGATGCGCTCGCGTCAATCACAAGGTGGCCGCCGCGGACTTCGCCCGTGCCTTCCACTACGAAGGGAAGCGATGTCGGGCTCGTCCCGTCGGCGGCACTGACCTCAACGCCGAGGGCAGCCAGTGCCTCGATGATGGTGTTCATGGGCCGCTTGCGGGCGTGCGGATCGCCGTCGAAAACGGTGGCGCCGTTGCGGAGCGCAGCCACCGGGGGGACAAAGCGCATCACGGTTCCGGCGAGGCCACAGTCGATCGCGGTACCGGCCGCCGCCGGGTCCGGGCTGAGCGGCGTGATCTCGAGGTCGGGCCCGAACGAGCCGTCTCCCGGGACCTCACGGATACCGGCTCCCAGCTGGCGCAGGGCCCGGATCATCAGCGCGGAGTCGCGCGAATGCAGGGGTGCACGGAGGCGGGACGGGCCGTCGGCCAGGGCGGCAAGGACCAGGTACCTGTTGGTCAGCGACTTGGAGCCCGGGACGGTGACCGTCGCGTTGACCGGTGTCTCAGCGAACGGTGCGGGCCAGTGGGTTCCATCCGCGGGTGTTGAGGGAGCCGGGGTGGTGGGGGCGGTGCCTGTCATTCGTGCCTATGCTTTCACTGCGTGGTCCACGGCTTTGCGGACGGCCTTGTCGGCCTTCTTAAGCTGCTTGCCGGTGGTCTTGCGAACGTCCGACGTCAGGTGGCTGGCACCCTTGCGGGCATCAGCGGCCAGGTGCTCGGCCCGCCAGGCCAGGCTCGGCTTGCCGGCGGTGTCCACGGAGGCCAGCAGCACGCCGCCAGTGAGCGTGACGTTCTTGAGAAGCTGGGTGCGGCGGGCGTCCCGTGCTTCCTTGGACGTGATATCCGCGCTGCGCCACTCGACGTAGGCATTCAGAACTGAAATAACCGCGAGCACGGAGGCGGCGAGCCGGGCTGACTTGCCCAGGGCGAACAGCACGCCGGCGCCCACCTGGGTGCCACCGATGACCCGGGCCAGCACCTTTTCGTTCGTGGCGAACGGGAGGGAGTCCGCCGCACGCCGCAGCAGGGGGGACAACTGCGTCGCAGTGTCATCCGCGTTCTTTAGCTTGTCCAGGCCGGCGAGGACGAAACTGGAAGCCAGCATGGGCCGGGCGAGAAAACGGACTAAGGACATGAATTTCCTCCTGGGTGGACGAGCCGCGGAACTTCTGCGGGGGAACCGGTTCTAGTCTTGCACTTTTGCGGAATATTTGCCCGCCGGACGTGGTTGTGAAAAGCAGGTCCCAATGAGTCAGGGGCCGTGCATGGGCACGGCCTTGGGACGTTTGCGGACACCGGGCGGTTGCACGCTCAGGGCGTCAGCGCGGGGCGTTAACAGCAAGGGCCCCAACAGTAAGGACACAGAGCGGAGATGAAGCTTGACATTGGTTAGGGACAGCGTGGAACTCCTCGCTCCGTTGGAGTTCCCCGGACGCGATGGCGAAGCCGGCGGACTGCCGCCGGGCGTTGGCGGGCGCGTCACAGTAGACTTGAAGGCAATGAGCACCATTGACCCGGCCGTTGCGGCCATATATGAGGCTGCCGGAAACGACGCCAAGACCATCAGTGAGTCCCCGAAGGACGCTGCGGCCCGCCCTGGCGGCGCGCCGCAAGCTGTGGAGACGGACTCTGGGGAGACGGACGCTGCGGAGGCGGAAGTCGACGTGGTGTCCGAGACCACGGAGCAGCGCAGGCAGCGGTTTGAACGCGACGCCATGCAGTACGTCGACCAGCTCTATTCCGCTGCCATGAGGATGGCGCGGAACCCCGCTGACGCAGAAGACCTGGTCCAGGAGGCGTACACCAAAGCTTTCTCCGCATTCCACCAGTACAAGCCCGGCACGAACCTCAAGGCATGGCTCTACCGGATCCTCACGAACACGTACATCAACCTGTACCGCAAGAGGCAGCGCGAGCCGCTGCAGTCGAACTCGGACACGATTGAGGACTGGCAGTTGGCACGGGCAGAGTCGCACACCTCAACGGGTCTGCGCTCCGCGGAAGCCGAAGCGCTGGACCACCTTCCCGATTCCGATGTGAAGCGCGCCCTGCAGGCGATCCCGGAAGAATTCCGGCTCGCGGTGTACTTTGCTGACGTGGAGGGGTTCGCCTACAAGGAAATCTCGGACATCATGAACACCCCGATCGGCACCGTGATGTCCCGGCTCCACCGCGGCCGGAAAATGCTGCGGGACATGCTCGCGGACTATGCCGCAGAGCGGGGTTTCAAAGCCGCAACCGATTCAGGCGCAGCGGCCGAAAGCACAAAACAGGAGAACAGGAAATGAGCGACTGCCAGGGACTGGGCGATTGCGACGACGCCCGGATGCAACGTATTTATGAATACCTGGACGGTGCGCTGACACACAGCGACATCGCCGAGATCAAGGATCACCTGGACGGTTGCCCGGAGTGCCTTGAGGAGTACGATCTCGAGTGCGTCATCCGCAAGGTGGTCAAGCGGTCCTGTACGGAAGCCGCTCCGGAGAACCTGAAAAACGCGATCCTGGACCGGATCCACTCGATTCGTCCCGTGGAGGCCTAGCCCCCCGTCGGCAGCCCGCCCCGGATGTTAAAGCGAAGGGCCCCGGAAACCATGTGGTTTCCGGGGCCCTTCGCTTTAAAGCTCATGTTCCAAACCGTAGTTTAGGCGTTGGGGCGCTTCCCGTGGTTCGCGCCGCCACGCTTACGGTCACGACGTTTACGTGCTCGCTTGCTCATAGCTGGCCTCCTTAATCTTGGTACTCAAAAGAGCTGCCCTCAAGTCTCCCACATCACGCGACGGCCCGCGAACCGAGTCAGGCTCAGTGACTGTCTGCCTTCAGCGAGTTGCGGATGGATATCCGGGCCTGATCCAGTACCGTCCGGATCGTTTCCAGCGTGACGCCGCTGATGGGGGCGGAGCCGGCCCGAACCCGAAGCTCAACCCGGAGGCTGTCCCTGAATGCCTGGAGCAGCATTTCCGCTTCCTTCAGCGTTCGGTCGCTTTCGGGGCCATGCCGGGTGCCGCGGTCGGGAAATGCCGCGGAACGTGCTGATGACCTCGCAGCTTCCGCGGTGGCGGCAAGGTCGGCCCGGAGTCCGCGCATATTGGCGCGGATGTCCTCGCGCAGGTTGTCGGCAAGCCTGCGGACGGAGTCCGAAATATCATTTTCGACTCCGGCGAGTTCGTCCCTGCGCCGGTTGAGCTCCACCAGCCCGGCCGGGGTGATGCGGTAGTTGGTGCGGCGCCCCTCGGACTCCGTGGCCACGAGCCCCTCTTCCTCCAGCTTGCCGAGCCGCGGGTAGATGGTGCCGGCGCTGGGGGAGTAGGTTCCCCCGAACCGCTCGCTGAGGGCCTTGATGAGTTCGTAGCCGTGTTTGGGGCCGGACTCCAGCAGGGAGAGGAGATAGAGGCGCAGCGCGCCGTGGGCGAAGACCGGAGGCATCTAGGCCCCCGGTTCGGCTTCTGCGGGCGACCCGCTGTGGATGATGGACGTCTTTCCGGAGATGGAGTTGGTCCGGACCAACATAAGCTGCGTATCCGGGCCGGCGATGGTTTGGACCTTGCCGCCGGGCTGGACGTACTTATGGTCGTCAATGACCACAGCGCCGCTGGCGGACTGTGCCACGATGTCCACGCCCACGTCCTGGGGCACCCGGACCGTGAGGTCACCTGACACTGAATTCGCCCCGAAGTCGTGGGTGAAGCCGTGCAGGTCAAAGCTCATGTCGCCGCTCACGGTGTGGGCGCGGATGTTGCTGAACCGGCCGGAGGCGGTGACTTCGCCGGAGACGCTCTTGGCGGTGAGGACGCCGTCGTGGTTCCGGGCGATGACTTCGCCGCTGACCGTGTTGACGTGGAGCTCGCCGGCCGTGCCGTCCGCCATGACTGATCCTGAGACGGTATTCAGCCTTGTGTGCCCGCTGATCCCGGAGACGAGGCCGTCTCCGCTGACGGTTCCTGCTTCGACTTCGACTCCGGCCGGGAGCGCAATGCTGATCACGATGGAGTTGGTGCTGTTGTTGTGGACTGTTCCCATCAGGTTCTTGAACCAGCCCTGGGCGCCCTGAAGTTGGTGGCGCACCTCGAGCCTTCCGTTGGCCAGGGTCACGGTCAGCGGGTCGCCGTGGATTTCGGAGACTTCGATCCGCGTGACATCCTCGGCGTGGGTGACCACATCGAACCGGCCCCGGATAATTCCGAGTTTCAGTGACCTGACGCCGTCGACGTCGATGGTCTGCGGACCGGTGACGGTCCAGGTGTTGTCGTCCACAGTTCCTCCAAGTTGCGATATATCGTGAATATGAATTGACGATATATCGCGTCTTGGCGAAAAGCAAGAGTCGACAGCCGTTAGCGGTAGATCTTCCCGATGACGGTGCGGGCGATGGCCGTCGCCGGGTCCCGGCCGTCCGGCGTCGGGGCCAGGTTGGTCCAGACAACGAGGGTGACCTTGTTCCCGGGGTCATAGCCGGCAAAGCTGTTGAACCCGGGCAGTTCGCCGGTGTGCCCGAAGAGGTTGCCGAATTTTGCGATGCCCAGCCCGTAGAGGGCGCCGCCCGGATCGTCGGCCTTAACCGGCTGGAGGCTGTCCAAACGCAATTTCTGCAAATCCGGCCCCAGCACCTTCCCGCCGCCGAGCGCCTCGGCCCAGGTGGCCAGGTCCTCCGCCGTCGAGATTCCCGCACCGGCCGCCCAGCCCCATGACGGGTTCATGGCTGTCTGGTCCGTAGGCTGGAGCGTCCCGTCCGCGGCAGCCTTTTGCATGTCCTCGGGGAGGGCCGGATCGTCGAGGGTCAACACATTGTTCCCGAACATGTACCCGTGCGGATGCGGTGCGGGAATGGCGTTGGACGTCACTTCGGGAAACACGGATTGGGTCAGGCCAAGCGGCGTGAACAGCCTGTCGCGGAAGGACTCGGCGAGCGGTTTGCCGTCCAGGGCTTCCGCGATCAGGCCCAGCAGCACCGTATTCGTATTGGAATAGTGGAAGCCCTCGCCGGGAGCGAAGTAGGGCGGATTACGGAAGGCGACGGCGAGGAGTTCTTCGGGGGTCCACGCCTTTCCGGGATCGGCGTCGAGGACCTGGTTTACTTCGAGGGCCTCGGTGTAGTTGTAGAGCCCGCTGCGCATCGTCAGCAGCTGCTCGATGGTGATGTTGGCGCCGTTCGGTACATCCGGGCGGTAGTCCGCCACCGGGTCGTCGAGCTTGATCCTGCCTTCCTGGACCAACTGCAGGATGACCGTGCCGGTCCACGTCTTGGTGATGGAGCCGATCCGGACGTGGTCTTCCGGCGTCACCGGATCGGATCCGCCTATGCTTCGCACGCCGTAGGTGCGCGTGAGGTTGCCGCCAGGGGTCCGCAGCAACATCACTGCCCCGGGGACGCGCAGTTCGCGGGCAGCTTCGCTGAAGGTCTGCTCAAGCGCGGCCTGGTCAAATGGGTGCAGCGCGCTGTCTCCCGACGAAGGTGTCGGTGTACCGCTGGTGGCGTTGGACGGCGACGTTGAGGCTGAGTTCGACCCCGGGCTGGACGGAGCGGGAGACTGGCCCGGACTGCACCCTGCCAGGGCAAGCATCAGTGCCGCGGCCAGGGCTGCCGGGGCAAAGGAGGCCTTGGAATTTCCCGGAGCGGTCATGACCCACAACCTTCTGTCGACGGCGCTATGGGGCCATTGGGTCACGGGCACGACTCAGGTGTCAAGCCTTACCGGGTACGGTGCAGCAAATTGCCCACGGTGCCGCGGCGGGGATTTGGTTCTTACTCCGGAGCGGCGATGCCGAGCCACTGGAACCAGCCGCGGTGCAGCACCAGCCAGGCCATCAGTCCGTAGCCGGCCTGTCCCGGTGTGCCGCTGTTGGCGGCGAGGTCCTGACGCCACTGCTCGTGGTTGAGCAACGGCGAAAACGTGTCAACGTAGAGGTGCTTGCGCCGCGTGGTGACGTCCGCGAACGCCGTGTTCAGTTCACCCAACCGCCGGTTTTGCGCCGGATCGAGCGACGGCGGCGGGCCCACCACAAAGACCTCGATTTTGTTCTGCGATGCGGAGTCCAGGATGTTGGCGAGGTTCAGCCGGCTGCGGGCCGTGGACAGCCCGAACTCGACGTCGCGCCCGCTGAGTCCGATCACGAGCCGGTTTTCGTGGTTGTTGCCGAAGCGGCGCCCCGCCTCGTCAAGCCACCGGGAGGCCAGGCCTTCGGTGCCTTCCTGCGGACAGGGGAGGGCATAGCACTCGACGGTGATGCCGTCCTGCGGAGTGCGGGCCAGCACGCGGCCCAGCCAGCCCAGCGCCCGGGGATCGCCCAAGCCGGCCAACAGTTCATCTCCAACAGCCGCAATCCGCAGCTTCCTGTCTTCCACGACTACCTCTTTACCTCAATATGCAACTAAATTCAGCGTTCCATGGAAGCGGGCTCCCGGCCAACTCCGGCGGCGGACGGTCTGTTGGCGGCAGCCCCTTCCATTAAGCAGCGCTGCCCGGCCGGAGTCGTGAATTTCGAGCTCCGACCGGGCAGCGTTCAAGCTACTTCCGTGCGAACGCCTGCTTAAGGAGGGCATCCTGCTCCGCGGCGTGCCGCTTCATGGAACCGGCGGCCGTGGAGGCCGAGGCCGGACGGGAAACCAGCCTGACCCTGCGGTCCAGTGCCTCGGGCAGGTTCAGGCCCATGAACGGCCACGGACCCTGGTTGGCGGGTTCGTCCTGTGCCCACACCACTTCGGCGTTCGGGTACTTGGCGAGCTCGGCAGCGATTTCAGCGGCGGGCAGCGGGTAGAGCTGCTCGACGCGGACGATCGCGGTGGTCTTGTCGCCGGTCTTCTGCCGGGTGGACAGGAGATCGTAGTACAGCCGGCCGGAGACCAGCAGCACACGCTCGACAGCATCTGCCTGCAGGTGCTCGTGCTCACCGATGACGGGCTGGAAGGCGCCCGTGGTGAAGTCTTCCACCGACGAGGCTGCGGCCTTCAGGCGGAGCAGCTGCTTGGGTGTGAAGATGATGAGCGGCTTCCGCGGCCGGCTGTACGCCTGGCGGCGCAGCAGGTGGAAGTGGGAGGCCGACGTCGTGGGGTTGGCCACGATCATGTTCTCTTCGGCGCACATCTGCAGGAAGCGCTCGATCCGTGCGGACGAGTGGTCCGGACCCTGGCCTTCGTAGCCGTGGGGCAGCATGAGCACCAGCGAGGAGCGTTGTCCCCACTTCTGCTCGGCCGAGGAGATGAACTCATCGATGATGGTCTGGGCACCATTGACGAAGTCACCGAACTGCGCTTCCCACAGGACCAGCGCGTCAGGGCGCTCAACCGAGTAGCCGTACTCGAAGCCCATGGCGGCGTATTCGGACAGCAGGGAGTCGTAGATCCAGAGCTTGGCCTGGTCATCGGAGAGGTTGCCGAGAGGCAGCCACTCGTTGCCGTTGGCGCGGTCGTGGAAAACAGCGTGGCGCTGCACGAAGGTGCCGCGGCGTGAGTCCTGGCCGGCGAGCCGGACAGGGACGCCTTCCATGATGAGCGAGCCGAAGGCGGCGATCTCGCCGAAGCCCCAGTCGATGCCGCCTTCGCGTGACATCTGCTCACGCTTCTCCAGCAGTTGCTTGAGCTTGGCGTGGACAGTGAAGCCCTCGGGGATTTCAACGTGGGCCTTGCCGATGCGCGCCAGGGTTTCGGCGGAAATCGCGGTGGACGCCGGTGCGTTGACGCCGAAGTCGGCCTGCTGGGCGATGGGCCGTTCGATGTCCGACACGGCGGCGGAATCCGCAGTGATGATCGGGATCGGCGAGGTCTGGGCCGCGTGGGTCTCAGCGAAAACGCGTTCCAGCCGCTCCTGGTAGTCGCGGAGCAGCTGCTCGGCTTCTTCCTCGGTGATGTCGCCTCGGCCGATCAGCGATTCGGTGTACAGCTTGCGCACCGAACGCTTGGCTTCGATCAGGTTGTACATCAGCGGCTGGGTCATCGAGGGGTCATCGCCCTCGTTGTGCCCGCGGCGCCGGTAGCAGACCATGTCGATGACGACATCCTTGTGGAAACGCTGGCGGAACTCGTAGGCGAGCTGGCCGATGCGGACCACTGCCTCCGGGTCGTCGCCGTTCACGTGGAACACCGGCGCCTGGATCATCTTGGCGACGTCCGTGGAGTAGGTGGAGGAACGTGACGAGGACGGCGCGGTGGTGAAGCCGACCTGGTTGTTGACGACCACGTGGATGGTACCGCCGGTGCGGTAGCCGCGCAGCTGGGAGAGGTTGAGCGTTTCCGCCACCACACCCTGGCCTGCGAAGGCGGCGTCACCGTGCACCATGATGGGCAGCACAGGGAAGGCCTCGCCCTGGTCCAGGCGGTCCTGCTTGGCGCGGACGATGCCTTCGAGGACCGAGTCCACGGCCTCGAGGTGCGAGGGGTTGGCGGCGAGGTAGACCTTGGTTTCCTTGCCGTTATCCGACGTGAACGTGCCCTCGGTGCCGAGGTGGTACTTGACGTCGCCGGAACCCTGCACGGAGCGCGGGTCCTGGGTGCCTTCGAATTCGCGGAAGACCTGTGCGTAGGTCTTGCCGGCGATGTTGGTGAGCACGTTCAGGCGGCCGCGGTGGGCCATGCCGATGGCGACTTCGTCGAGGTTGTCGTCAGCCGCATCGGAGATGATGGCGTCCAGCAGCGGGATCAGCGATTCGCCGCCTTCCAGCGAGAACCGCTTCTGGCCCACGAACTTGGTCTGCAGGAAGGTTTCGAAGGCTTCCGCGGCATTGAGCTTGGATACGATGCGCAGCTGCTCTTCGCGGCTCGGCTTGGAGTACGGGTGCTCCAGCTGGTCCTGGAACCACTTGCGTTCGGCCGGGTCCTGGATGTGCATGTATTCGATGCCGGTGGTGCGGCAGTAGGCGTCGCGGAGCACGCCCAGGATGTCGCGGAACGCGAGCATGGGCTTGCCGCCGAAGCCGCCGGTGGGCCACTCGCGGTCAAGGTCCCACAGGGTCAGTCCGTAGGTGAGGACGTCCAGGTCAGGGTGCTTGCGCTGGACATACTCCAGGGGATCCGTGTCCGCCATGAGGTGGCCGCGGACACGGTAGGAGTGGATGAGCTGCTGGATCCGGGCGACCTTGTTGATCTGGTCGGCGGGGTCAACCTGCAGGTCCGGGCTCCAGCGCACGGGTTCGTACGGGATGCGCAGGGACTCGAAGATCTCGTCATAGAAGTTCTGTGCGCCCAGCAGGAGCTGGTGCACCAGCTTCAGGAATTCGCCGCTGCCGGCACCCTGGATGACGCGGTGGTCGTAGGTGGAGGTCAGCGTGAGGACCTTGCTGATGGCGTTGTGCGCGATGATCTTCTCGCTGGCGCCCTGGAACTCGGCCGGGTAATCGAGTGCGCCGACGCCGATGATGGCCGCCTGGCCCTTGGAGAGGCGCGGCACGGAGTGCACAGTGCCGATGCCGCCCGGGTTGGTCAGGGACACGGTGGTGCCCGAGTGGTCATCCGCCGTCAGCTTGCCGTTGCGGGCGCGCTTGATCAGGTCCTCGTAGGTGTGCCAGAACTCGGAGAAGTTGAGGGTCTCCGCCTTCTTGATGTTCGGCACCATCAGCAGGCGGGTGCCGTCCGGCTTGGGCATGTCGATGGCGATGCCGAAGTTCACGTGTGCCGGCTGGACCGCTACGGGCTTGCCGTCCACTTCGTCGTAGTAGACGTTCATGGAGGGGAACTGGGACAGCGCGCGGATGACGGCATAGCCGATCAGGTGCGTGAAGGAGACCTTGCCGCCGCGGGCGCGGGCCAGGTTGGAGTTGATGACCACGCGGTTGTCGATCAGCAGCTTGGCAGGGATGGCCCGGACGCTGGTGGCGGTGGGAACTTCCAGGCTGGTGACCATGTTTGAGGCGATGGCCTTCGCCGGTCCGCGAAGGACGGAGACGACGTCCTCTTCGGGTGCCGTGGGGGCCTTGATGTTCTTGGGCAGCTGCGCCGGGATCGGCGGGGTGCCGGCGGACTCGGGCTTCTTTGCGCCGTCGCGGGCAATAGTGGCAGGAGCTTTCTTTGCCGGGGCTGCCTGCGGCTGGGCAGCGGCGGGCTGGGCGGGAGCAGCCGGCTTGGCAGGGGCTGCCGGCGACGCTGCCGGTGCTGCCGCAGCGGGAGCTACAACTGGAAGTTCGCGAGTTGCGGGGTTGGCGGGCGCCGGTGCCCCCGAGGTCCCGTTGGAAGACGAGCTGTCACCGGCGTCGAAAGATTCGAACAGCGGCCACCACTTGGCATCAACCGTGTTCTTGTCCTGCTGGTAACGCTCGTACAGTTCGTCAACGAGCCACTCGTTTCCGCCAAATTCCTCTGGTAGACGGTGGCTAGGCTGCTCTGGCACTTGAAATACGCCTCTTCCATGAGTTTGATTTCCCTCTGGTCGCCTTCGGTGCCTCAGCACAACAATCGAACCAGTTTCTGCGTCCTGTGAACCCAGACCTTTGCCAGTCTAGTGACGATTCTTGGTTAACTGCCAATAAGGGTGACCCAAATCATGTAGCGGCGAAACTATTGCGGGAATAAGCCTCCGGAGCCGTCCCCGGAGCCGTCCCCGTCGTCATCCCTCTGGGGGCGCGCCCTCGCCTAGACTCGCAGTGAGAACCCCTTTTCGACGAGGAGCAGCCGTGCGTTTTCTGAGTGAACCGTCCACCGACCTGACTTATTCGGATGCCTTCCTGGTGCCCTCGCGTTCAGACGTGACGTCACGGCTGGATGTGGACCTTGCAGCCGATGACGGCACGGGCTCGTCCATCCCTCTGGTGGTGGCCAACATGACGGCCGTGACCGGAAAGCGGATGGCCGAGACGATGGCCCGCCGCGGCGGGCTGGCGGTCCTGCCGCAGGACGTTCCGCTGGAGGTGCTCCGGGACGTCACAGCCTGGATCAAGTCCCGCCACATGGTATTCGAAACTCCGGTGAGCCTGCTGGCCTCGGAAACTGTCATCGACGCCCTCCACCTGATGGGCAAGCGGCCGCACGGGGCAGTAGTGGTGGTGGACGACGCCGGCAAGGTTGCCGGAGTGGTCCGGGCGGCGGACTGCGAGGGGCAGGACCGTTTTGCCTCCCTCGCGTCCGTGATGCGGCAGGCCCTGGTGCTCGACGCCGCCGATTTCGGCGCCGGTTTCGGCGCCGGTGCCGCGGACGGGGCAGGAACAGGCCCGGCCGCCCGTGATGCCTCGCTCCGGGCTGCTTTTACGGCTATGGACTCCGCGGGTACGGACTTCGCGCCCGTTCAGCTGGGCGGTTCCCTCGCCGGCGTCCTCACCCGCAAGGGCGCCCTTCGTTCCACCATCTACCGGCCGCTGCTGGATGCGGAGGGGAAGCTCAAGGTGGCTGCCGCCGTCGGAATCAACGGTGACGTGGCGGGCCGGGCCGCGGAACTCCTGGCCGCCGGAGTGGACGTACTCGTCATCGATACGGCCCACGGGCACCAGCAGAAGATGTTCGACGCCCTGGCGGCCGTCCGCAGCCTGGACCCCTCCGTTCCCCTCGTGGCCGGCAACGTCGTGACCGCGGATGCCACGCGCGAACTGATCCACGCCGGCGCGAACATCGTCAAGGTGGGCGTTGGACCGGGCGCCATGTGCACCACCCGCATGATGACCGCGGTGGGCCGCCCCCAACTGTCCGCCGTGCTTGAGTGCGCGGCTGCGGCGCGCGCCGCGGGAGGGCGGATCTGGGCTGACGGCGGCGTGCGGTACCCGCGTGATGTTGCCCTGGCGCTGGCGGCCGGGGCAAGCCAGGTGATGATCGGCTCGTGGTTCGCAGGTACACACGAAAGCCCGGGGGATCTGCAGCCGGATGTGAACGGCCGCCTATATAAGGAGAGCTTCGGCATGGCGTCGGCCAGGGCGGTGCAGAACCGCAACCAGCGTGAAGGCGCCTTCGAAAAGGATCGGAAGGCGCTATTCGAAGAAGGCATATCCACGTCGCGCATGTATCTGGACCCCGCCCGGCCGGGTGTGGAGGACCTCGTGGACATGATCACCGCCGGACTTCGCAGTTCCATGAGCTATGCCGGCGCCGCCGACCTCGCCGGTTTCCGCGAGCGTGCCGTTGCCGGAATCCAGTCTGCGGCCGGTTACGAGGAAGGCCGGCCCGTTCCGCAAAGCTGGTGAGGGACGCGGGCATCGGAGCGGCTGCCGCCGCCCGCCGCTCCGGTACGCCGTGGCTGCTCCTGTAGACTGAAACTCTTATGGACAGTAAATCTAGGTGCCGGCCTGGGGGCTGTCAGCGGAGCAGGAACACCAGCTCCCCGCAGCACACCCACAGAGCCGGCAAACCCCGTTCACGCGCCCATCACTCTGCAGCAGTTCACTCTGCCGCAGCCTTTCAGGAAACAGGGTCGGCACCGGCCGACCATCCTCCGCCGGCCAGTTTCCCCGGCAACACCTTCCACTCTTTGCCCTGTGGATCCCCGGCGCCCAGTGATCCCGGTGAGGGACATCTGCTCGCCGGATATCCGGAGGCCAGCCGCTGATGGAATGGTTATTGCTTGGAGCAGGCCTCCTGCTCATCCTTGGCACGGGCTTCTTCGTCGCCGTCGAGTTTTCCCTCGTCGCCCTTGACCAGGCCACGGTCCAGCGGGCCGTGGACAACGGCGACGCCGCGGCCGTGCCGCTGCTCAAGTGCCTCAAATCGCTATCTACCCAGCTTTCCAGCTGCCAACTGGGCATTACCCTGACCACCCTGCTGACCGGCTACGTCATGGAGCCATCCGTCGGACAGCTGCTGGAAGGTCCGCTGGCCGCGGCCGGCGTTCCCGAGGCCGCAGCGGCGTCAGTATCCCTGGTGCTCGCCATGACCATCGCCACCCTGCTGTCGATGCTGATCGGCGAACTGGTCCCCAAGAACATGGCCATTGCGCTCTCGCTGCCCATCGGCAAGGCAGTGGCCCGCCCGCAGCTGGTGTTCACCGCGATCTTCAAACCGGCCATCATCGTGCTCAACGGATTCTCCAACAAGGTGCTGAACGTCTTCGGACTGGAAGCCAAGGAAGAGATTTCCGGGGCGCGGACACCGGCCGAACTGGCCTCCCTGGTGCGGCGCTCCGCCGCCATGGGAACGCTCGACGCCGGCACGGCCAACTTCATCGACCGGACGCTCAAGTTCTCCGGCCGCACGGCCGCGGACGTTATGACGCCCAGGATCAGGGTGGAGACCATCGCAGCCGAACAGCCGGTGTCGGACATTGTGGACGCCGCGAAGCGCACGGGGTATTCGCGTTTCCCGATCATCGGCGAGTCCGCGGACGACATCCGCGGCCTGGTTCACGTCAAGAAGGCAATCGCCGTGCCCTGGGACCGGCGCATCAACCTCGAAGCCGGCGCCATCATGACGGACGTGCTGCGGGTGCCCGAAACCATCCACCTGGATGCACTCCTGGCTGAACTGCGGGAAGGAAACCTGCAGCTCGCCGTCGTGCTGGACGAATACGGCGGCACGGCCGGCATTGCCACGCTGGAAGACCTCGTCGAGGAAATCGTCGGCGAAGTCGCGGATGAACACGACAAAGTCAGGCCCGGGCTCCTCCAGAGCGCTTCGGGCGACTGGTACTTCCCGGGGCTGCTGCGCCCGGACGAGCTCTCCGAACAGATTCCCGGCCTGACAGTTCCCGATGAGTCCGCCTACGAGACGGTCGGCGGCTATGTCATGAGCCAGCTCGGCCGGATTGCGGTGGTGGGGGACAGGGTCGACGTCGGAGGCGGAACACTGAGCGTGACCCGCATGGAGGGCCGCCGGATCGACCGGATCTGCTTCAAGCCCTCTCCTGTCCACGGCGAAGAGCATGTTGCCGGCAAAGGAGGCACCGCATGAGCGACTGGGTAGGAATCCTGTGGCTCGTCATCCTCCTGATCGGCAACGCCTTCTTCGTGGCCGCAGAGTTCGCCGTGATGTCGGCACGCCGGAGCCAGATCGAGCCGCTGGCGGAAGCCGGGTCCATGCGGGCCCAGACCACGCTGCGGGCCATGGAAAATGTCTCGCTGATGCTGGCCTGTGCGCAGCTGGGCATCACGGTCTGTTCCCTGCTGATCCTGCAGGTGGCCGAACCCGCGATCCACCACCTGATGGCGGTGCCCCTGGAAACAGTGGGCCTGCCGATGGAAATCGCCGATGTCGTGGCGTTCACCGTGGCGCTCCTCGTGGTGACCTTCCTGCATGTGACCTTCGGCGAGATGGTGCCGAAGAACATTTCGGTTTCCGTCGCGGACAAGGCGGCCTTGTTGCTGGCGCCGCCGCTCATGTTCATTGCGCGGCTCGTGAATCCGGCCATTGCGGCCCTCAACTGGTCCGCAAACCACATCCTCCGCGCCATGCGGATCGAACCCAAGGATGAGGTCAACTCCTCGTTCACGCTGGAGGAAGTCCAGTCGATCGTGCAGGAATCCACCCGGCACGGGCTGGTGGACGATGATGCCGGACTGATCACGGGTGCATTGGAATTCTCGGAACATACGGCATCCCACATCATGGTCCCGCTGGACAAGCTGGTCATGATGAAAGCGGCCACCACGCCGGTTGAGTTCGAAAAGGCAGTGAGCCGCACCGGGTTCTCCCGCTTCCCGATGATGGACGAGGACGGCATGTTGTCGGGCTACCTCCACATCAAGGATGTGCTGTCCATCCCGGAAGGCGACTACGAGCATCCGATTGCGGAAAGCCGGATCAGGTCCCTGGCGAACCTGTCCATGGACGACGAGATCGAGAAAGCGATGTCCGTGATGCAGCGCACCGGTTCGCACCTGGCCCGCGTCATGGGACCCGAGGGGAACACCCGGGGCGTGCTGTTCCTGGAAGACGTGATCGAGCAGCTGGTCGGCGAGATCCGCGATGCGACCCAGGCGAAGGGTATCCGCCGGCTGGGTCAGCCGGACGGAGAGTAGCCGCCGGCAGCGCACCGTGCCTGACCGGCGTAGCCCTAAATAGGAATCATTCCCATTTAGGGCTACACTCGTCTTGTTGCTAATGCTCCTGATTCTCATGTAGCAAGTCCGAACAACCAGATCCGAGGTCCTTCCGTGCGCCGTTCAGCCGTCCTTTCCGTCACCGCCCTTGCCGGCCTGAGCATGCTGCTGTCAGCCTGCAGTACGACGGCGGGCAGCCAGCAGGCGGGTTCCGGCGCCATCGAGGTGGTCACCTCCACGAACGTCTACGGGGACATCGTCCGCGAAATCGGCGGGGACAAGGTCAATGTCAAGGCACTCATCACCAAGGCCAGCCAGGATCCGCATTCCTACGAGGCCACCACCCAGGACAAACTGGCGGTCTCCAAAGCCAGGCTGGTCGTTGAAAACGGCGGCGGCTATGACGACTTCATCCACAAGCTTGCCGATGACGGCAACCTGGGCCATGACAACATCATCAGCGCCGTTGAGGTGTCCGGGCTTGCCCCCGAGAAGGAGCCGGCTGCCGGTTCCACAGCCGAGGCCGACGACCACGGTCACTCCCATGACCACGGAGCCTTCAACGAACATGTCTGGTACAACCTCGGCGCCATGACCAAGCTGGCCGATGCCGTTGAAGCCAAACTCGCAGCGCTGGAGCCGGCCTCGGCACCGACCTTCCAGGCCAATGCCGCCGCGTTCAAGCAGGAGATTTCCGGGCTCAACGCGCAGGTCACCGGCCTCACGGCGACGGCCGCGCAGGCGCCCGTGGCCGTCACTGAACCTGTACCCCTTTACCTGCTCGAAGCCGCCGGCTTGGTGAACAAAACGCCGGCGGACTATACGGCCGCAATCGAGGAAGGCTCCGATGTGCCGCCCGCGGCGCTCAAGGAAGCCACGGAACTGGCCGGTTCAAAGGACATCAAGTTCCTGGCGTACAACACACAGACCGAAGGCCCGCAGACGCAGGCCCTGAAGAAGGCGGCCGAGGGAGCGGGGGTTCCGGTGCTTGACTTCAGCGAAACCCTGCCCGACGGGAAGACGTACGTTCAGTGGATGACCGCCAACGTGGACAGCATCAAGCACGCGCTGGGCAAGTAGCCCGCCGCAACGGGACCGCCGGCAGGACGCCGTAACTGGACCGCCGGCAGCGGACCGTAACTGGACCGCCGGCAGCGGACCGTGCCTGATTGAACCATCCTTGGACGGGCCGTCCTAAGATGGTGGGGGCGCTTCGCCCCGCATGAATCGAGGATAAAGAACGTTGAAACCGGTAGTGAGCCTCCGCGGAGCCACCCTGAAGTTCGGCAAACGGACGCTCTGGGAGGACCTGGACCTCGACATCAATCCCGGCGAGTTCTTTGCCGTCCTCGGCCCGAACGGCAGCGGAAAGACCACGTTCCTGAAGGTCCTGCTGGGACTCCAGGAGCTCCATTCCGGGTCGGCGACCTTGGGTGGCCGCCCGGTGGAACGGGGAAGCAACCTGATCGGCTACATTCCGCAGCAGAAATCATTCGCACCGGACACGCCCCTGCGCGCCCGGGACCTTGTGGGCCTGGGCGTTGACGGCCACCGCTGGGGCCTGCGGGTGGGTGCCGCCAAAACCAACCGCCGGATCGATGAACTGCTGGACCTTGTCGGCGCCACGGAGTACGCCAAGGTGCCGGTGGGTCAGCTCTCCGGCGGTGAACAACAGCGGCTCAGGGTGGCCCAGTCGCTGGCCGCGGATCCGCAGGTCCTCCTGTGCGACGAGCCGCTGCTCTCTTTGGACCTTCAGCATCAGCAGGCTGTCAGCGCACTGATCAACAAGCAGTGCCGCAGCCAGGACAGCGCCGTGGTCTTCGTAACGCACGAGATCAACCCGATCATCGATTACGTGGACCGCGTCCTCTACCTTGCCGGCGGACGGTTCCGGGTGGGCAAGCCGTCCGAAGTGATGACTACCGAGGTGCTCTCCGGCCTCTACGGCAGCCGGGTGGAAGTGATCCACGCCAACGGCCGGATGATCGTGGTGGGGCTGCCCGAGGCCGCAACCCACCACCACGAGGACGCACACTCCGTGGCAGGGGAGGTGGGCTAAATGGATTTCGACAGCATCCTGCGTGCCATTTTCAATTTCGAGAACTACGGCGAGCTCCTGGCCCTGGTGCAGAACTCCATCTGGGCCGGCGCGCTGCTCGGCCTGCTGGGCGGCCTCATGGGCACCTTCGTGATGAAGCGTGACCTCGCCTTCGCGGTCCACGGCATCTCCGAGCTGTCCTTCGCCGGCGCAGCGTTTGCGCTGCTGATCGGGGCAGACATCGTTTTCGGATCCCTCATCGGTTCGGTGCTCGCGGCGCTGCTCCTGGGAGTGATGGGCGTCCGCGCCCGGGACAAGAATTCCATTATTGGCGTCATCATGCCGTTCGGCCTTGGCCTGGGCATCCTGTTCCTCTCGCTTTACGAGGGGCGGGCTTCAAACAAGTTCGGCCTCCTGACGGGGCAGATCGTGTCCGTGGACACCGTCCAGCTCCAGGTGCTGGCCACGGCCGCCCTGGTGGTGATGATTGCCCTGGTGGCGATCTGGCGTCCGCTCACTTTTGCCAGCGTGGACCCGGAGGTGGCGGAAGCGCGCGGTGTGCCTGTCCGGACGCTGGGCATCGGCTTTATGGTGCTGCTGGGAATCAGCGTGGCGCTGTCCATCCAGATAGTGGGGGCACTGCTGGTGCTCGCTTTGCTGATCACCCCTGCGGCTGCGGCGCTGCGCGTGACGTCCTCACCCCGTCTGGTGGTGACGCTCAGTGTTGCCTTCGCGGTGACTGCCACGGTGGGCGGGATCATGCTAGCCCTTGGGGGCCGGATTCCGATCAGCCCGTACGTGACCACGCTGTCGTTCCTGATCTACGTTGTGTGCCGCATCGTCGGCGGTGTACGGGCCGGGCGCGGCCTGAACGGGCGCGTGCTCCCGGCGGAGGCCTGAGCGGCTTAGGCGTACGCCTAGCCTCCCGCGGCCTTCCGTGCCGTGCAGTCCGGGCACAGGCCGTAGATCTCAACGGTGTGGGCCACTTCGGTGTAGCCGTGCTCCGCTGCAGTCCGTGCGGCCCAGGTCTCTACCGCGGGAGCCTCGACTTCCACAGCCTTGCCGCAGTTGCGGCACAGCAGATGATGGTGGTGGCCGGTGACGGCGCACCTCCGGTACACGGCCTCGCCCTCGCCGTTGCGCAGGACATCCACCAGCCCGTCGTCGGCGAGCGACTGCAGGATCCGGTAGGCAGTGGCCAGCGACACGGAGGTGCCCTGGTTCTGCAGGATCCGGTAGAGCTCCTGGGTGCTGACGAAGTCGTCAAGCTCATCCAGGGCGGCGCTCACCGCCAGTCGCTGCTTGGTGACACGCTGCTCCCTGCCGCCGGTGGTAGCCGGTGCGGCTAGCTTCGTGCCGTCGGCTTTGGCGCCGTGGGCCATGGATGGACTCGCTTCCCTGAGGGGTGTTGGCAATGTCCAAGATTACCAGCCGGGGTTCATGGGCATTGCCGTCCATGCATGGCCGTTCATGGACACTGCCGTGCGGGCCACCCTAGGCTGGCTCCATGAAGTTGACCAAATACACCCACGCCTGTATCCGGCTCGAGAAGGACGGCCAGGCGCTCGTGCTGGATCCCGGCACGTTCTCCGAAACCGGCCCTGCCCTCGACTCCGCCGGGGCCGTCCTGATCACGCACGAACACGGCGACCACGTTGATGTCCCGGCTGTTGTCGGGGCCCTGCAGGGCAATGATGCGCTGCAGGTCTTTGCACCCGCTGGTGTAGCAGCGAAGCTTCGGTCCGAAGCGCCGTCAGCGGCCCCGCGGATCCATGCCGTGGACCCGGGCTCGACGTTCACGGCTGCCGGATTCGACGTGCGGACTTTTGGCGGGCAACACGCGCTGATTCATCCGCAGATACCCGTGGTGGCCAACATCGGATACCTCATCGACTCCAATGTGTACCACCCGGGGGACTCCTTCGTTATTCCGGACGGCATCGCGGTCCGGACGCTCCTGGTGCCGGTCCACGCGCCCTGGAACAAAGTGGGCGAGGTGGTGGACTTCGTCATCGGGGTCCGCGCCGCCAAGGCGTTCCCCATCCACGACGCCCTGCTGAACGAAACCGGACTCGGCCTCATTGAAGGGCACGTGAAGCGGTTGGGGGCCAAGTACGGCACCGAATATGCGCACCTTTCCAGCGGCGATTCGGTGGAGGTCTAGCTGTACTTGGCCATGACGTTGGTGACATCAGTCTTGAAGTGAGGAGGACCCCCGGGGCTTAGTGGAGGTATCTGACATCTTCACGGCCACGGAGGTCCTCATGTCCCACGCTAATGCCCGTCTGACCTTTCATGGGAGATTTCTTCTCGTTGAAAGAGTGATTGGTGATCATCGGCCTGTCGCCCACGTGGCGAAGGAATTGGGTGTCTCCCGGCAGTGCGCTCACCGCTGGGTGAAGCGGTTCCGTGCGGAGGCTGAGGCGGGTCTTCTCGACAGGTCCAGCCGTCCGCACCGGACCCCGTCCAAGACCAGCGCCGAGCGGGAGGACGCGGTCATCACGGCCAGGACGGAGTTCCGGTGCGGGCCGGCGCGGTTGAGCCGTGCCACCGGGGTTCCCGAACGAACCATCTCGCGGATCCTCGCCCGACGCGGCCTTCCACCTCTTGCTGCCTGCGACCCCGTCACCGGTGCCCTCATCCGGGCCACACGGTCAACGGCGGTCCGTTACGAACGCCAGCGCCCGGGAGAGCTGATCCACGTGGACGTCAAGAAACTCGGAAGGATCCCTGACGGCGGGGGCTGGCGCGCCCATGGCCGCTCGGAGAAGGTCCGCGGGCGCGGCATTGGATTCGACTACATCCACGCCGCCATCGATGACCACAGCCGCTTGGCCTACGCCGAAATCCACCCCGACGAGAAAGGCCCGACCGCGGCGGCATTCCTCCTCCGAGCCGCCGCGTACTTCAAAGCGCAGGGCATCAGGACAATCGAACGCATCATCACCGACAACGCCTTCGCCTACCGGAAGTCCGCCGCTTTCAAAGCCGCCGCCGCACAGCTCGGCGCCGAACAGCGGTTCATAAAACCTCACTGCCCGTGGACCAATGGAAAGATCGAGCGTTTCAACCGGACCCTGGCAACCGAATGGGCCTACGCCAAGCCATTTACCAGCAACACCGAACGAGCAAAGGCACTTGACCCGTGGCTGAACTACTACAACACTGAACGCATCCACGCCGCCATCAAAGGCACCCCGATCATGCGAGTGTCACTAACCTGATGGCCGAGTACATCTAGCTCCCTCCGGGCCAGGTTCCTTTATCGAAGAAATCCCTGATGGTGGCCTCGTGCGGCCGAGGGTCCAGGCCGCGCGCCTGAAGCCACGCGTCGTTGTAGTAACTCCCCGCGTACCGGTCTCCGGCGTCGCACATCAGCGAGACCACGCTGCCCTGCGTCCCGTCCGCGACCATCTTCGCGATCAGCTGCCACACGCCCCAGAGGTTGGTCCCGGTGGAAGGTCCGGCGTGCAGTCCTGCGAGGCCGCGCAGGTGCCGCATCGCGGCCACCGACGCGGCATCGGGCACCTGGATCATGTGGTCGATCACCGCGGGCACGAAGCTCGGCTCCATCCGCGGCCGGCCGATTCCCTCGATGCGGGAAGGCAGCCCCGTGCTGAAGTCGGCCACACCGTCCCGCCAGCCGGGGTAGAAGGCGGAGTTCTCCGGGTCCACGACGGCGAGCTCCGTGTCGTGGCGGTGGTAGCGCAGGTACCTGCCGATGGTGGCGCTGGTGCCGCCGGTGCCCGCGCCCACCACGATCCACCGGGGGATGGGGTGCTCTTCGAGGGCCAGCTGCCCGAAGATGGACTCGGCGATGTTGTTGTTCCCCCTCCAGTCGGTGGCACGCTCGGCGTAGGTGAACTGGTCCATGTAGTGCCCGCGGGCTGTCGCGGCGACTTCCTCCGCGGCGGCGTAGACCTCCGAGGCGTGGTCCACCAGGAGGCAGGAGCCGCCGAACTGCTCGATCAGGTCGATCTTCTCCGGACTGGTGGTGCGGGTCATGACGGCGATGAACGGCAGGCCAAGGAGCTGGGCGAAGTAGGCCTCGGAGACGGCCGTGCTGCCGCTCGAGGCCTCCACGATGGTGGTGCCTTCCCGGATCCAGCCGTTGACCAGGCCGAAGAGGAACAGCGAGCGTGCCAGCCTGTGCTTGAGGCTGCCCGAGCGGTGCGTGGATTCGTCCTTCAGGTACAGCTGGACGCCCCAGTGTTCCGGCAGCGCGACGGAGTACAGATGCGTGTCCGCCGACCTGTTGTTTTCAGCGTTGATCCTGCGGACGGCTTCATCGGCCCAGGCGCGGTCCTGGCTGCTCACACGGTTACCTGCTCTGCTCACCGATTCAGCCTACCCGGGACAGCGGGCCTCCACGGCTACAGTTGGAGTCGGCTGGCCGCCGGCAGCAAAGCCTTGCGCATAGGCGCGTTTCCTGCACCGGACCTGACAGCCTGTCATCCGAACCAAAGGAGATTTGATGAACCCCCTGATGGACGTGTCCGCGCTGAACCACCGGATGACCTCCGGTGAGCGCACCGTTCTGCTGGACGTGCGCTGGGCGCTGGGCGATCCCCACGGCCGCGAGCACTACCTGGCGGCCCACATTCCCGGCGCGGTCTACGTTGACCTGCCCACCAAGCTGGCAGCGCCGGCGGATCCGGGCCAGGGCAGGCATCCCTTGCCGCCGCTGCAGCAGTTCCAGGAATCGGCGCGGTGCTGGGGCATCCGGGACAACGACGTCGTGGTTGCGTACGACGACACGGGCAGCACTGCTGCGGCGAGGCTCTGGTGGATGCTCCGCAACGCCGGTCTTTCCACCGTCTTCCTGCTAGACGGCGGCCTGTCCGCCTGGCGGGCGGCCGGATACCCCGTCGAAGGCGGCCTCGAACAGGCCTCGCTGGGCGATGTCACGCTGACCGAGGGTGCGATGCCGGTGATCGGTGCAGCCCAGGCCGCGGAGTGGCCCGGGCGCGGCGTGCTGCTGGACGCGCGGGCGGGGGAGCGCTACCGCGGTGAGATCGAACCGGTCGATCCGCGGGCAGGGCACATTCCCGGCGCTGTGAGTGCCCCCACGACCGGAAACATCGGAACCGACGGAAGGTTCCTGCCCCCTGAGGAGCTGCGGGACCGTTTCACTGCCCTGGGGGTGCGTCCGGACGTGCCCACCGCCGTCTACTGCGGCTCGGGCGTAACGGCAGCGCACGAGATCGCTGCCCTGGAAATCGCCGGCTTCCCGGCGGCGCTGTATCCCGGATCGTTTTCCCAATGGTCCAACGACCCTGCGAACGAGGTGGCGACGGGGGCAGCTCCCTAAGGCTGGCACCGTTGGCCCGGCTCCGATTGGAACAGCGGACGGGGCGGGGGTAGCGTCGGAGCATGACTCCCGGACGACCCGTACCGCCACCCCTTGCCAAGCCCATCCCGGGCACTCCGATCCCTGAGGCCGCACCCCATGCCCTTGGATCCCCACCTGTTTCCAGCCCGCGGCTGGCCGCGGCGTACGGCGCCACGGCCAGCGACAGTGGCCTTGTGCCGCTGACCGTCGCCCGCCGGGCTCCGAAGGACGACGACGTCGAGATCGCCATCGAATTCTGCGGGCTCTGCCACTCGGACGTGCACGCAACACGCGGCGAGTGGGGCGCGCAGAAATACCCGCTGGTGCCCGGCCACGAAATCGTCGGCCGTGTCAGCCGGGTAGGTGCCGCCGTCGGGGATTTCGCTCCGGGTGACCTGGTCGGCGTGGGCTGCATGGTGGATTCCTGCCGGGAATGCGACAGTTGCCTGGACGGACTGGAGCAATACTGCGAAAACGGCATGACCGGCACGTACGGGGCAACGGATGCCCGCAACGGAAACTCCGTTACCCAGGGCGGCTACGCGACTTCGGTGGTGGTGGACCGCCGCTACGTGCTGCGGGTTCCGGAAAACCTTGACCCCGCCGCCGTTGCGCCGCTGCTCTGCGCCGGCATCACCACCTACTCACCGCTGCGGCATTTCGACGTCGAGGCCGGGGACGTCGTGGGAGTGGTGGGCCTGGGCGGACTGGGCCACATGGCCGTGAAGCTCGCCAAGGCCATGGGCGCCGAGGTGAAGGTGTTCACCACCTCCGAATCGAAGTTTGCGGCGGCCCGCGAACTTGGCGCCGACGATGTCATCCTGTCCCGTGACGAAGCGTCCATGGCAGCTGCAAACCGGAGCATTGACGTCATCATCGACACAGTCGCGGCACCGCATGACCTCAACCCCTACTTCCGGACCCTGCGCCTGGACGGAGCGCTGTTCCAGCTGGGCCTGCCGTCCGAAGCAATGCCGCCGGTCAATCCGGGGACCCTGATCCGGCGCCGGATCGCCTACGCGGGCTCCCTGATCGGCGGCATCGCCGAGACCCAGGAGATGCTGGAATTTTGTGCCGAACACGGCGTGGTGTCCGACGTCGAGGTGGTGCGCGCCGACCAGCTGAACGAGGCGTACGACCGCATGGTCGCAGGCGACGTCAAGTATCGTTTTGTCCTGGACACCAGTACCCTCGGGACCCCATCGGAAAAGGCAGACGCATGAGCACCGTTTTCACCAAGATCATCAACGGCGAGATCCCCGGACGGTTCGTCTGGCGCGACCAGGACGTTGTGGCGTTCCTGACCATGGGCCCCCTCGCTGACGGCCACACCCTGGTGGTTCCCACCGAGGAAGTGGACCGCTGGACGGACGCCCCGCCCGCGCTCCTGGCCCGGGTGATGGAGGTTGCCCGGAAGATCGGCGCGGTCCAGGTCGATGTTTTTGATGCCGCACGGGCCGGACTGATCGTGGCCGGGTACGAGGTCAACCACCTCCACGTCCACGTGTGGCCGTCCAACTCCATGGCCGACTACGACTTCGGTTCGGCGGACCAGAATCCCGATCCCGCAGAGCTGGACGCCAACGCCGAGAAACTCCGCGAAGGGCTCCGCCAGGCCGGTCACGGAGAGCACGTTCCCGCATCCTGACACCCTGGTGCCCTGCCGGGCAGGATTCGGGCCGGGCGGGAATGTGGAGGCCGTTGCCCTGGCGCAGTTCCCCTTCCGGGGGACTACGCCGGGGCCAGAGCCTTGTTCAGCACCGCTCGGATCCGCTTCTCCGAGACGGAATAGGCTGTTCCGAGCTCGACGGCGAAGAGGCTCACCCGCAGCTCTTCGATCATCCAGCGCACCTGGGTTAACTCTGAGCCCGCGCGGCGGCCGGGCAGCAGTGCGGAGACGGCGTCGTCGTAGTCGTCTTCCAGCCCCTGGACCGCTGCCATGCCCAGGGCGTCCCTCTGGACGTTGCCGGGCAGTTTCTCGAGGCGCTTCTCGATGGCGGCCAGATAGCGCGGCAGCTGGCTGAGCTGGGCGTAGCCCGTGCGTGCTACGAAGCCTGGAAAGACGAGCTGTTCGAGCTGGCTTTTCACATCGTTGAGCGCGCTGATCAGGGCCAGGCTGGTGGTCCCCCTGAGCTGCTTTTCGATCCGGCGCGTACTGGCCAGGATCCGTTCGACGACGGCGGTGACCGTGAAGACCGTGTCGATCAGCTCCGCCCGGACCTGCTCGTACAGTGCCTTGAAGGAGGCCTCGTCCCAGGGCAGTTCGGCCGGTGTGAGCTTGTCGATGGCTGCCAGTGCGCAGTCTGCGATCAGCGCGGACACGGAGCCGTGCGGGTTCTGGCTGAACGTCAGCTTCTCAGTGTTGTTCAGATGCTCCAGGACATACCGGTCCGGCGGCGGCACTTTCAGCGCCAGCAGGCGTATGACGCCGCCGCGCATGGCCTGTTCCTGTTCGGACGAGGTCTGGAACAGCCGAAGCGCAACGGAGGAGCCCTCATCGACCAAGGCGGGGTAGCCGGTGACAGTGTGCCCCTTCACTACACCCTGGACCTGGCGCTGCACAGTGCCAAAGCCCCAGTCGGTCAGCCCGGTCTTCTCAGCGAAGCCCGGGGTGCCTGCCCCGTCCGGGGACGCCGCAAAGCCGCCTGCCGCCTGCGGGGACCGCGTGGACTGCCCGCCCCTCGGCCCCTTGGGGGCCGTCGTCACCGGGGTTGCACCAAGGGATTCGGCGATGGCCCGTCTCGTGGCCGGTGCGAGCCGTTCCTGCAGTTCCGCGAGGTCCTTGCCTTCATCCAGGGTCCTGCCCTTGGAATCGACCACCCGGAAACTCACGCGAAGGTGGGACGGCACGGCATCCCAGTTCCAGGAACCCGGCGGGATGACCTGTCCGCGGATCCGGCGCAGGACCAGCTCCAGGGAGGGCTCCAGTTCGTCGGCGGCGGGATCGAAGTCGGCCTCCAGTGCGGCCACCGCCTGTCGCGCGACATCCGGGGCGGGAACGAAGTTCTTGCGCACCTGCTTGGGCAGCGACTTGATCAGGGCCGTGACGAGCTCCACCCGCTGGCCCGGAATGAGCCAGCGGAACGCGGCGTCGTCCAGCTGGTTCAGGAAGAGCACGGGCACCTCAGCCGTGACGCCGTCGGACGGGTTGGGCGGGGAGCCCGGCGCAACGGGGTGGAACTCGTAGCTCAGGGGCAGTTCGAAGCCCTTGTGCAGCAAGGTCTTCGGGTAGGCCGAATCGTCGAGGGCGTCGGCGTCCTCGCTGATCAGGAGCGCCTGGTCGAAGTCGAGCAGCGCGGGATCCTTCTGCCGGGCTTCCTTCCACCACTTGTCGAAGTGGCGCTCGGACACCACGTCCTTGCCGATCCGGGCGTCATAGAACCCGAACAGTGTTTCGTCGTCCACCAGGATGTCCCGGCGCCGCATCCGGGCCTCGAGCTCCTCGACTTCGTGGAGCAGGGCCCGGTTGCGGTGGAAGAACTTGTGGTGGGTCTGCCAGTCGCCCTCGACGAGGGCATGCCGGATGAACAGCTCCCGGCACAGTTCCGGGTCCACCTTGCCGTAGTTGATCCGCCGGCTGGCAATGATGGGCACCCCGTAGAGCGTGACCTTCTCGTGGGCCATCACCGAGCCCATCTTCTTGGACCAGTGCGGTTCGCTGTAGCTGCGTTTGACGAGGTCCGGCGCCACCTGTTCGGCCCAGAGCGGATCGAACTTCGCCGCCACGCGGGCCCACAGCCGGCTCGTCTCGACGAGTTCCGCGGCCATCACGAAGGTGGGCGACTTCTTGAACAGTGCCGAGCCGGGGAAGACCGCGAACCGGCTGCCGCGGGCGCCCGCGTATTCGCGCTTGCGCTCGTCGAGGATGCCGATATGGCTCAGCAGGCCCGAGAGCAGGCTGATGTGGATGCCCTCGTGGTTGCCCACCGGATCGGCCAGACGCTTGTTGTCGAGGCTGATGCCCAGCGGCCTGGCAAGCTGGCGGAGCTGGGCGAACAGGTCCTGCCATTCCCGGACGCGGAGGTAGTTGATGAACTCGGCGCGGCAAAGCCTGCGGAACTGGGTGGAGGAAAGCTCCTGCTGCTTCTCCTGGAGATAATTCCAGAGATTCAGGAAGCCGGTGAAGTCCGAGTTCTCATCCCGGAACCGCGCATGCTTCTCGGCGGCGAGCTGCTGCTTGTCGGTAGGGCGCTCGCGCGGGTCCTGGATGGTCAGGGCCGCGGCGAGGATCATGACTTCCCGGACGCAGCCGCGCTTGCCGGACTCCACGATCATCCGGCCGAGCCTCGGGTCCACGGGCAGCTGGGCAAGCTGCTGCCCGACGGCGGTCAGCCCGCCGCTGTTCCTCCCGCCCGCAGCACCTGCCGGGCGGCCGCCGCGGGGGCGCGCGTCGGCCGGGTGTCCGCCGTCGGCCGCCTGTTCCTGCGGGCGCGCCGCAGTCAAGGCGCCGAGTTCCCGGAGGAGGGTGACGCCGTCGTTGATGGCGCGGGAGTCCGGCGGCTCCACGAACGGGAAGTTCTCCACGTCCTTGGGGCCGCGGGCCACGCCCATGGCCGTCATCTGCAGGATGACGGCTGCGAGGTTGGTGCGCAGGATCTCGGGATCCGTGAACTGCGGCCTGGACTCGTAGTCCTCTTCCGAATACAACCGGATGGCGATGCCGTCGGAGACACGGCCGCAGCGCCCGGAACGCTGGTTGGCCGAGGCCTGGGAGACACGCTCGATGGGCAGCCGCTGCACCTTGGTCCGGTGCGAGTACCGCGAAATGCGCGCTGTGCCCGTGTCCACGACGTACTTGATGCCGGGCACGGTGAGGGAGGTTTCCGCGACGTTGGTGGCCAGCACAATCCGTCGATTGCGGCCGGGGTGGAAGACCTTGTGCTGCTCCTGCAGGCTCAGCCGGGCAAAGAGCGGCAGCACCTCGGTGCCGGCCAGCCGCCGGTTGGACTGGATCCGGGCGTTGAGGGCCTCGGCGGCGTCGCGGATTTCGCGCTCGCCGGAGAAGAAGATGAGGATGTCGCCCGGCGCTTCGAGGGCCAGTTCGTCGACGGCGTCGCAGACGGCGTCGAGCGGGTCGCGGTCCTCCTCGAGTTCGTCGTCGGAGGAGTTGTCTTCATCGTCGCCGGCAGATGCGGCCCCGCCAGCCGGCTGGGAGAGCGGCCGGTACCGGATTTCCACCGGGAACGTCCGGCCGGAAACCTCGATGATGGGGGAGGGATCCTCCTCCGTGCCGAAGTGCTTGGCGAACCGCTCGGGGTCGATGGTGGCGGACGTAATGATGATCTTCAGGTCGGGGCGCTGCGGCAGGATGCGCTTGAGGTACCCGAGGATGAAGTCGATGTTGAGGCTGCGCTCGTGGGCTTCATCGATGATGATGGCGTTGTACTTGCGCAGCAGCTTGTCGCGCTGGATCTCCGCCAGCAGGATGCCGTCAGTCATGAGTTTGACCTTGGTGGACCGGCTGACCTCGCCGGTGAAGCGGACCTGGAAGCCCACCTCCTGGCCGATCTCCACGCCTAGTTCTTCGGCGATGCGTTCGGCCACCGTGCGGGCAGCGAGCCGGCGCGGCTGGGTGTGGCCGATCAGTCCGTTCTCACCCAGGCCCAGTTCCAAGCACATCTTCGGAATCTGCGTGGTCTTACCGGAACCGGTCTCGCCGGCAATGATGGTCACCTGGTTGGCCGCTATGGCGACCATCAGGTCCTCGCGGCGCTCGGAGACCGGCAGCTCGGCGGGGTACGAAATATGAAAAGTCATGGCTGGAACCAGTCTACTGTGGCGCAGCCGGTGAGCCTGGTACATCGTCAGGGATACCGTCCGACGCCGGCCCGCCGCCGCCCGCCGCCTTCCCCAGCCGCTCGGCCAGCCTGCTGACATGCTGCGCGAACTCCGCCGGGGCGAGGATCTCGAAGTCCATGTCCAGCCCTGCCAAGTGTGCGGCGGGGGCCTCGAGCCGGTCCCAGCCCGCCCGCAGGATGGTCCGGTCCGGTCCTTCGGCGGTCAGGGTGGCCACATGCGGACCCACCAGGGCTGCCACGTCGTGCAGCGGCGCGTGCAGCCGCACCACCACCTCGTACCTGTACGGGGACCGCGTCACCGAGCGCTGCACATAGGCTGCCAGGTCCGGTGCGGGCAGGGGACGCGGCACATACTTCTTCCGTTCGGCCGGCATGGAGGCGAGGCGGTCTGCCCGGAACGTGCGCCAGTCCGCCCGGTCGCAGTCCCAGGCGACCAGATACCAGCGGCGCCCCGTGTCCACGAGACGGTACGGCTCCACCAGGCGGCGGCCCGCGCCGCCGTCGGCCTTCGTGTAGTCGAAGCTCACCTGGCGGCGGTCGGCAATGGCCGTCGACACCGCCGTCAGAAATAGCGGATCAACCGGCGCGGCGTCGCTGGCCAGCGTGGTCACTGCGTTTCGCAGTGTGGAGAACCGGGTGCGCAGCCGGGACGGCAGCACCTGTTCGAGTTTGGCAAGGGCCCGCACGGAGGCCTCGCCGATCCCTGCAACCGGGCCTGCCGCCACCGAGCTGAGGCCCAGGGCCACGGCCAGGGCCTCGTTATCGTCAAGCAGGAGTGGCGGAAGCTGGGCTCCCGACCCCAACTGGTAGCCGCCGGCAACACCGGGGGAAGCCTGGATGGGATACCCCAGGCTGCGGAGCTTGCCGATGTCGCGGCGGACGGTCCGTTCCGTCACCTGCATGCGTTCGGCCAGGGCCGGTCCCGTCCATTCACGGCGCACTTGCAGCAGGCTCAACAACTGGAGCAGGCGGGCGGACGTCTGGATCATAGGAACGAATGTACGCCCCTATGCGGACCATAACTGTCCGGATAGGGGCGTAGGTTGCTGTGATGGGTGGAGATGTCGGGCCGTTGGCCGGGCTTGCCCTGCGGCAGCCGGCCACGACGGCGGTGGTCAGTAGTTCCTGAGGGTGTAGCTGACGCTCGGCAGTTCCAGTGCGGACCAATCCTTCTCCGAGCGTTCGGGCGGCGTATGGCCCCGTCCGTCCTTGAGGAGTGCGGCGATGGTGGCTGACAGGATGACGAGCAACAGGACGATGAGTGCAACTCCGATGGTTTCCATGCCTCTATGTTTCTACCGTTCCCGGCCACAAAACAGTGGCAGAAATGACCAAAAAGCTATAATTTCTGCCATAATGGAAGCATGCTCAAATCAGTGGCAGTGATTGTTGTTCCCAACTTTTCCATCTTCGAGTTCGGGACCGCGTTCGAGGTGTTCGGCATTGACAGATCGGCCCGGGGGACCGGGGTTCCGGCCTTCGATTTCCGTGTCTGCACGCCGGAACCGGGGGATATCCGGCTCAAGTCCGGCCTGTCCCTGCACGTGGAGCTGGGGCTGGAAGCGGCCGCCGATGCGGACCTCGTGATCATGGCCCCCTACGGCCACGACCAGGACGTCCCGGAATCCGTTTTGGACGCCCTGCGGGCCGCCCATGCCCGTGGCGCCTGGGTGATGTCCATCTGTTCCGGCGCCTTCGCACTGGCGCGGGCCGGCCTGCTGGACGGGCGCAGATGCACTACGCACTGGCACTATTCGCAGGTGCTGGCCAGCCGTTACCCGGCGGCCCTGGTGGACGAAAATGTCCTGTACGTCCAGGACGGCCGGATCATCAGCAGTGCAGGCACCGCGGCCGGCATTGATGCCTGCCTCCACCTGGTGAGGGTGGAACTCGGCGCCAACGTGGCGGCGAGCATTGCCCGCGACATGGTGGTCCCGCCCCACCGCGACGGCGGGCAGGCGCAGTTCATCGACCGTCCCATTCCTGCCTGCGGTTCACAGCCCATGGAAGAGCTGCTCCGGTGGATGGTCCGCAACCTCGAAAACGAGCACACCGTGAACGAACTCGCGGCCCGGGTCCACATGTCGCCGCGGACGTTCGCGCGCCGCTTCCGGTCCGAAACGGGGGCCACTCCCGCCGCCTGGCTGAACTCCCAGCGCGTGCTGCGGGCGCAGGAGCTCCTCGAATCCACGGAGCTGAACATCGACGAGATTGCCCGCGAGTCCGGGTTCGGCCATTCCGTCCTGCTCCGGCACCATTTCGGCAAGGTGCTGTCCACCAGCCCCCAGTCCTACCGGAGGGCGTTCCGCGGGCAGCTGGAGCCGGCGGTCTAGCCGGACTGGCGTCCGCTGTTTCGGGCGGCTTCGGCGGCCGCCCGGGTGTTGTCCACGAGGACCCGCCACGGCCCCGTGACAGCCTGCTCAGGGAGCGTGGCGCGGTGCTGGCCGGCCTTGATCGAATACATGAACCTGTCCGGCTGGCCCCCGGCCTCAGCGGACCGCGGGACGGCGTCCCAGGGGCAGGCCTCAACGAGCGGCTCCCAGCGGCTCTTGTCCGTGGGCGTCGTGGCCTGGACACTCCACACCCGCTTGAGCGCAGCAATCCCGCCGCTGCGCTGGACAGTGATCTTCATGGCCTGGTTCCTGTGCTTCCGGTACTGCTGGCCGCCGGCTGACCGCTCCGGCGGTGATCCAGTTACAGCTTTACCTTCACAGTTTCCCACGCCTTCCGGACGGCGTCATGTTCGGGGGAGTCTCCACCGAACAGTTCCTTCGCGGATGCGGCGGTGGCTTTGGCGAACCTGGTGAACGTGGCATTGGCCGGCAGGGATCCTCCGGTGAGTGTGTCGTACCAGATCCGGCCCGGAGTTTCCCAGGCGTTGCCGCCAAGTGCCGACGCCACCAGGTAGAACGCGCGGTTGGGGATGCCTGAGTTGATGTGCACGCCGCCGTTGTCCGCACCGGTCCGCACATAGGAATCCATCGAGTCCGGCTGGGGATCCTTGCCCAGCACGTCGTCGTCGTAGGCGGTGCCGGGAGCCTTCAGCGACCGCAGGGCCGCACCTTCCACCTGGTCGGTGAACAGGCCTTCGCCGATCAGCCAGCTGGCCTCCGACGCCGGCTGCTGGCCGACGTACTGTTCCACCAGGGCGCCGAACACATCCGAAAGCGACTCGTTGAGGGCCCCGGCCTGGTTCCGGTAGACGAGGCCGGCGGAGTGTTGCGTGACGCCGTGGGCCAGTTCGTGCCCGATGACGCTCAGGGACCGGGTGAAGCGCTGGAAGATTTCGCCGTCGCCGTCGCCGAATACCATCTGGGTTCCGTCCCAGAAGGCGTTGTCGTACAGCTTTCCGAAGTGGACGGTGGCATCGAGCGGAAGGCCCTGGCCGTCGATCGAGTTCCTGCCAAACGCCTCGGCGTACAGACGGTGGGTGTGCCCCAGGCCGTCGTAAGCCTCGTCTGCCGAGGCGTCTCCCGTGGCGGGTTCGCCCTCCTTCCGGAGCAGCTGGCCGGGCAGGGATTCGGAGCCCTTTGCGTCGTAGACCGTGCGGCTGGGCGGACCGGGCTTGAGCTGCCGGATTCCGGACGGGACGGCCGGCAGTGGAAGCGCACGGGTGGCCTGGATGGACCTGACATGGAGCAGCGCTTCCTTGGCTGCCCGCGCAACTGCGTGGAGGCGCGGTTCGTCCCGGGCCGCAAGGCGACGCAGCAGGTAGGGCGGGATGATGGAGCAGTACATGAATTTCCCCTTTGCTCGTCGGCGATGGAACCAGCCTACGAGGGGGTGCCGACATTGCCGCGGGCGGGACACGCCTGAAGGGCCACACAGGCCTTAAGCAGGAAACCCCGCCAGCTGGGCTGGCGGGGTTTGTCTGTGCCCTCGATAGGATTCGAACCTACGACCTTCTGCTCCGGAGGCAGACGCTCTATCCCCTGAGCTACGAGGGCAGTCAGGGTTCCTGCCGTTGCCGGCGGGACGTCCTAGAGCTTAGCAGGAAGGTGGCCTCCAATGGAAAATCGGCGGTCAGTAGCCTGCAAACGAGTCGGTGCGGATGCGCCGCGCACCGGCGCCGCGGGCGGCGGCCCGCAGCGATCGGACGCTGGCAGGAGAGCCGGAAACGAACACTTCGCGGCCGGCGATGTCCGGAACAAGCTCCTTGAGCGCAGCACCGTCGAGCCGTGCCGGCGGCCGCGATACTTTGCACGCGTCTTCCATGAACGACGGCGGCGCGGAGCCGTCGGACAGGCGCGCAATGACGCGGGCACCGGACTGCTCAAGCGCATCCGCGTAGGCGAGTTCAGGGGCAGACTTCGCCAGGTACAGCAGGACAACGTCGCGGTTCTTCGCAGTACCCGCGGCGAGCTGGGCAAGGTAGGGCGTAATGCCGATGCCGGCCGCAACCAGCAGGACGGGGCCGGCAGGCCTGCGGGGGAGGACGAAGTCTCCGCCCACCGCTGTTGCCGTCACGGAATCTCCGGGCTGCAGCGCAAGCAGGGCACGCTTGGCGGCGGACACGGGTTCGGCAGTTCCCACACCGATCGTGACGTCCCGGGCATCCGGTGCACTGGTCAGGCTGAACACGCGCCGCCGGCCTTTCCCGTCGGACTTGGCGTGGGGCAGATGCAGCTCCATGTACTGTCCCGGCGCGAACCGGACCGCGCGTTCGGGCCGGAAGCTGAATTCCGTCGTCGTGGGTGTCAGGGGCCGCGATTCCTGGAAGTTCAGGCGGATGCCGCCGCGCTGCCCGGCAAGGAAGGCAAGCAGGTTTCCCACGAGCAGCGCCAGTTCGGGCGAGTTTGCCACGAACCCCAGGTTGTAGGGCACCGCGAACACCACCCCGACGACGGCGGCGAGCGCCAGCTGCTGCCAGCGCCGCGGCGGAAGGGTCAGCGGTTCGGTCAGCATGAAGCCCACGAAGAACAGCACCGGGCGCTGCGCGAGCGGCTGCCAGAGTGCCGCGCCCAGGGTCATCCCGGCCCGGAGGAGTTCCGTGGCAACAATGGATACGGAAACGGCCGTGAACACGGTGCCCATGAGGACTTTCCGTGTGCGGTAGAGCACCAGCAGGATGCCGGGAACCAGGAGGAAGAGCATCGCCGGTGTGGCCGCCCACCACGTGGCGATGTTCAGTCCCGTCAGGCCTGCCGTGAAGGCGCCTGCTGCAGCGGGGTTGAAGATGTGCCGGCCACGCCAGGCCAGGGCGTATTTCGAGGCCGACGCCAGGACACAGGCGAGCGCGACGCCCGCGACGTCCAGGGCCTTGAAGCTGGGCCAGAACAGGAAATACAGCAGCAGCCCCGTGATGAGCGATGATTCGGAGTGCGGCCGGACGTGGAACAGCGCGGCCAGCCCGCGGTTCGAGACGTAGGTCAGTCCCAGGCAGAGCGCCAGGTGGGCCAGCATTTCGGGGATGCCGAACGTCAGCCAGCCAAGGACGTTGAGCAGCAGGCTGTATGCGGCCAGGACGGCAAGCACCCACAGCACCAGGCGGTACATGGTCAGGCGGTTCAGGGACGTGTCCACCTGCTGGATCATGGAACTCATTCGAACAGCACTCCTTCGAAACCTGCTGAGTAGGCGGCGCTTCCGTCCGAGAAAACCGTAAGCCAGGAAAACTCAAAATCCTGTTCAAGCTCCTTGCCGGAAACGAAGAACAACGCCGTGGCCAGCGCGTCGGCCGTCATGGCATTCCCCGCCAGCGCCCACGTGGCAATGACGGTCCGCACCGGTGTCCCCGTGGTGCCGTCCAGCACATGGTGCAGCCCGTCGCCCCAGGCCCGCCGGTTGGCGGCGGAGGCGCAGAGCGCGCCCGCGCCCAGGCTGATGGTGCCAATGGCCCGGCCGGGATCGTACGGATGCTCCAGGCCGACGGCCACCGGAGCGGGGCCGGAATTGAGGAGGTCGCCGCTGGCGTCGATGAAGTGTTCGCTGACACCCTGGGACCGGAGTTCCGCTGCCAGCAAATCGGCCAGCTGCCCCTTGCCGGCGGCTCCGACGTCCAGGACCACGGGAGCCGTGGTGGTCAGCACAGTGTCCTGCCAGTCCAGTACGTCGTCCCACGGCGGGGCGGGCAGCGGGGTTCCGCGGGACCGGAGCGAATAGTCCGCGTCGTAGCCCAGCTGTTCCAGGCTGCCGCCGATCAGCGGAGTCATGGCACCTGCGCTCAGCCGGTAAAGGCTCCGGTACAGGCTGCCCAGCGCGCCTGCACCGTCCGGCATCTGGTACCGCCCCGCTTCCCTGGCCGCCCGCGCCACGAGGGAGTCCGTCCGGAAACGGGACCACGCGGCGTCGTAATCCTCCACCACGTCCAAGAGCCGGCGGCGGTGGCCCGTGTCCAGGGGGCCGGGCGTGGAAATCTCCCAGGCGGTCCCGATTCCCTCGAAACTAAAGGCTGCCCAGCCCGGGTGCGGCACGTGATCTCCTCTTGACGCGGTGAACGGGTTCAGAGCCGTACTTACTGAGCCTCGGACTTGATCTTCTCCACGGCTTCATTGAAGCCGCCGCTGGTCAGCGAAGAGCCGGCAACCTTGGAGACGTTCAGCTCATCCAGGTTCTTGCCCACGATCTGCGCCTTGATCCCGCCGGCGAACTCGCCCTGGAACTTGCGCGTGTTGGGATTGGAGGGATGCTGGGTGATGTTGACGTCGGACACCGTTCCGCCGGAAAGCGTCAGCTCAACGCCCACGGTTTCCGTGCCGTTGGGGGAGACATAATTTCCGTCGGCGCTGTAGGTGCCGTCCTTGTAGCCGGACGCGGCCGATGTCGAGGCGCCAGTACTCGCAATGGGCGCACCGCTGGTTGCCGAACCGGTTGAGGCGGCAGTGGACTGTGCCGCCGGTGCCTGGGCGGACGGCGCACAGCCCGCTACGGTTCCGATCAGGGACATGCCGGCGAGGCCGACGAAAACGCTCTTGCGTACCGGGAAGCTCATGCAGGGACTCGATTCGTGTAGTTGCGTATGGATGCGTCTTTTGGGACCCGGGTCCGGGGTGGCCGGGTTCAGCCAGGCCGTTACAGGATGGACAACGTTGGAATCAGCGTAATGGTTCAGGCTGTGACGAACCCGATTCAATTCTGTGAGGCTTCTTATTCCTGTGCGCCTTCACAGCGTCATGGCATTGGCCCGATTCCGCCGCTATCGCGGGCCACCGGTAGGCTAGAAGTGTGACTCCCGAAGAACTCTCCCTCGCCATATCCGCCTGCCTGAAAGACGCCGTCGCCGCCGGTGATATTGCACTTCCCGCATCAGCCGTGCCGGACGAGGTGCGGGTGGAGCGGCCCAAGAACCGGGACCATGGCGATTGGGCCACCAACATTGCCCTCCAGCTGGCAAAGCAGGCGGGCACCAACCCGCGGGAGTTCGCCACCATCCTCAGCGCACGGCTCAAGACCATCGACGGCGTATCGGCCGTGGACATCGCCGGGCCCGGCTTCCTGAACATCACCGTCGACGCCGCGGCAGCCGGAGCGCTTGCCAGGGCCATCGTCGAAGCCGGCCCGCAGTACGGCACCAACTCGGCGCTCGCCGGCCACGTGGTCAACATGGAATTCGTCTCGGCCAACCCCACCGGCCCGCTGCACATCGGCCACACCCGCTGGGCTGCGCTGGGCGACTCCATCGCCCGCGTGCTCCGGGCCTCCGGCGCAAAAGTCACCGCCGAGTACTACATCAACGACGCCGGCTCCCAGATGAACGTCTTCGCCCATTCCGTGCTGTCCCGCCTGCACGGCCGCGGCGTCCCGGAAGGCGGCTACCCGGGCCAGTACATTTCCGACCTGGGCCACCACGTCCTGGCGGAACACCCGGACATCCGCGAGCTGACCGACGTGGCGGCGCTGCCGGTCATCCGCAGCGCGGCGTACAAGGCCCAGATGAAGGACATCAAGGACACCCTCGCCGACTTCGGCGTTGCCTTCGATGTGTACTTCTCCGAGCAGGAACTGCACGACGCCGGCGCCATCGAAAGTGCCGTGGCGCGCCTTCGGGAACAGGGCCACGTGTTCGACGACGGCGGTGCCGTCTGGCTGCGCACCACGGACTTCGGCGACGACAAGGACCGCGTGATGATCCGCGCGAACGGCGAACCGACGTACTTCGCCGCGGACGCCGCCTACTACCTCTCCAAGAAGGACCGCGGCTTCGACCAGAAGATCTACCTGCTGGGAGCGGACCACCACGGCTACATCCACCGGCTGAAGGCGATCGCCGCCGCCGCCGGCGACGATCCCGAGGCCAACATCGAGGTGCTGATCGGCCAGCTCGTGTCAGTGAACGGCGCCAAGCTGTCTAAGCGGGCCGGCAACATCATCGAGCTCAAGGACCTCATCTCCTGGCTGGGCAAGGACGCCGTGCGCTACTCGCTGGCACGGTTCCCCGCTGACTCCCCGCTCACCCTGGATCCCGACCTGCTCAAGAAGCACAGCAACGAGAACCCGGTCTTCTACGTCCAGTACGCCCACGCACGCTCCCGCGGCACGGCCCGCAATGCCGTGGCGGCCGGGGTGGAACGCCAGGTCGACGGCAACGAGGTGTTCGACGCAGCCCTCCTGGACCACGCCACCGAGAACGAACTGCTGTCCTACCTGGGCAGCTACCCGTCCATCGTTGCCAAGGCCGCCGAACTGCGCGAACCGCACCGCGTGGCCCGCCACCTGGAAGTCATTGCAGGTGCCTACCACCGCTGGTATGACGCCTGCCGCGTGGCGCCGCAGGGCGATGAGCCCATCACCGACGTCAACCGCACGAGGCTGTGGCTCAACGACGCCACCAGCCAGGTGCTGGCCAACGGACTGGAACTGCTTGGCGTTTCGGCGCCGGAACGGATGTGACGCAATGACCGGGAACTCCCTGAACCACGCATCGCCGCTGGCACCGGATTGGCTTGCCGTTCCGGCAGACCTCAATGCGCTCCATGAGCCCATGTGGGCGGCCGGCGTTGCCCGGAACGACGCCGGCGAACTCGCCATCGACGGCATTCCGGTCAGCGAGCTCCGGCGCCAGTTCGGCACGCCGCTGTTCGTGATGAGCGAGAACGACTTCCGGGCACGCGCCCGGGCCTTCAGCGACGCCTTCAATGACGCCTTCGCCGACATCTGCGGGGGAGTGGATGTCTACTACGCCGGGAAGTCCTTCCTCTGCACTGCCGTCGTCCGGTGGGTGGAGGAAGAAGGGCTGCGGCTGGACACAGCCTCCGGCGGGGAACTCGCCGTGGCCAACCGCGCCGGCATTCCGGGGGCCGACGTCGCCCTGCACGGGAACAACAAGTCCGACGCCGAGATCCACCGCGCGCTGGACATGAAGCTGGGGCGGATCGTCGTGGACAGCCTCGCGGAGTTGGAGCGCGTCGCGAAAATCGCCTCGGACCGCGGCGAAACCGCCAGGGTGATGCTGCGGCTCACCCCCGGAGTGCATGCGCACACGCACGAATTCATTGCCACGGCCCATGAGGACCAGAAGTTCGGCCTCTCCATGGCAGAGGATTCCACGGACCAGGCCGGCCTGTCCGCCGCCGAGGAAGCAGTGGCCGCAGCCACGAGCTACCACAGCATTGAACTCCTTGGCCTGCACTGCCACATAGGCTCGCAGATCTTCGAACCGGATGGCTTCGCGCTGGCCGCCGTGAAACTGCTCCATTTCCTCGCCGCCATGCAGGGGAAATACTCGATCGTCCTGCCTGAACTGGACCTCGGCGGCGGCTACGGCATTGCCTACACGCCGGTGGACACACCGCGGCCGCCGGCCGAGATCGCGCAGGCGATGGCCGCCGTCGTGCGTTCCACCTGCGCTGAACTGGGCATCACCGCACCGCGGATCTCCATTGAGCCGGGGCGCGCCATTGTGGGGAGCACCACCTTCACCCTCTACGAAGTGGGAACGCTCAAAACCGTCCGCGTGGACCCGCCCGGCGCCGGAACCGGCGACGGTGGCGAAAATGCCGCGAATGCAGAAGGAACCGTTACGCACCCCCGCCGCTATGTGTCGGTGGACGGCGGCATGAGCGACAACGCCCGTCCGGTGCTTTATGACGCGGATTATTCGGCAATTGTGGCGTCGCGGAGCTCCGACGCAGCCCCGCAGCTGTCCCGCGTAGTGGGCAAACATTGCGAGAGCGGCGACATAGTTGTTAGAGATGTATATCTGCCCGAGGACGTGGCAGCCGGTGATCTGCTCGCTGTACCGGGGACCGGCGCCTACTGCTGGGCCCTGTCAAGCAACTACAACTATCTGGCCCGGCCGGGCGTTGTCGCTGTGCGCGATGGATCAGCACGGCTGATTGTCCGCGGGGAAACCGAACAAGATCTGCTGAACCGCGACATGGGAGTCTGAATGACTGAATTGCGAACCCTGAAGGTAGCCCTGCTGGGCTGTGGCAACGTTGGGGCCCAGGTGGCGCGGATTCTGATTGAGGACGCCGAAGCGCTGGCCGCCCGCACCGGAGCCCGCCTGGAACTGACCGGCATCGCCGTGCGCACCATCGATGCGCCCCGTGACGTTGAGCTGCCGCGGGAACTCTTCACCACCGACGCCGACACCCTGGTCAAGGATGCCGACCTCGTCATCGAACTGATGGGCGGCATCGAACCTGCCCGCACCCTGATCCTCGCCGCCATCGAGAACGGCGCCAGCGTGGTCACCGGCAACAAGGCCCTGCTGGCCCAGGACGGCCCCACGCTCTACGAGGCGGCAGACAAGGCCGGCGTCCAGCTGTCTTACGAAGCAGCGGTGGCCGGCGCCATCCCCATCCTGCGCCCCATCCGCGACAGCCTCTCCGGCGACCGCATCACCCGGGTCCTCGGCATCGTCAACGGCACCACCAACTTCATCCTTGACCAGATGGATTCCACCGGTGCGCAGTTCGCCGATGCCCTCGCCGAGGCCCAGCGACTTGGCTACGCCGAGGCGGATCCCACAGCCGACGTCGGTGGCCTTGATGCCGCGGCCAAGGCGACCATCCTCGCCTCGCTGTCCTTCCACACGCGCTTCGACCTGGAGAACGTCCACTGCGAAGGCATCACCGAAGTCAGCGCGTCGGATATCGCCGCGGCCAAGGACGCCGGGTTCGTCATCAAGCTCCTCGCCATCGCGGAGAAGCTGACCGCCGCCGACGGCAGCGAGGGCGTCTCCGTCCGCGTGCACCCCACGCTGCTGCCGCGCGAACACCCGCTGGCGGCCGTCCATGGCGCGTTCAACGCAGTGTTCATCGAAGCCGAGAACGCGGGCGAGCTGATGTTCTACGGCCAGGGTGCCGGCGGAACCCCGACGGCGTCGGCCGTCCTGGGCGACCTCGTTTCCGCTGCCCGCCGGATTGTCCTGGGCGGGCCTGCGCAGACCGAGACCACCATCGGCCACGTTCCCGCGCTGCCCATCGACGCCGTGAACACGAGCTACTACATTGGCCTCGACGTTGCCGACCAGCCGGGCGTGCTGGCACGGATCGCCCAGCTGTTCGCGGAGCACGGCGTGTCCATCGAGATCATGCGCCAGACCATCCACCGCGATGCCGACTCCAACGTGGAATCGGCCGAACTGCGGATCGTCACCCACCGCGCAACCGAAGCTGCACTGGCAGCAACCGTCCAGGCCGTGAAGGGCCTCGACGTCATCAATTCCGTTACATCCGTTCTTCGGGTAGAAGGAGTCTAAGTGGCTCACCAATGGCGCGGTGTCATCCGCGAATACGCTGATCGTTTGCCCGTAACGGAGAGCACCAAGGTCATCACCCTCGGTGAGGGCGGCACTCCGCTGGTCCACGCGCAGAAGCTGTCCGAGCTGACCGGCTCCACTGTGTACCTCAAGGTCGAAGGCATGAACCCCACCGGCTCGTTCAAGGACCGTGGAATGACCATGGCCATGACGGCGGCGGTGGCCTCCGGCGCAAAGGCTGTCGTGTGCGCCTCCACCGGGAACACCTCGGCTTCCGCCGCCGCCTACGCCACGGCCGCAGGGCTGAAGTGTGCCGTGCTGGTGCCCGAAGGCAAGATCTCCATGGGCAAGCTCAGCCAGGCCATTGCGCACGGCGCGACGCTGCTGCAGGTGGACGGCAACTTCGACAACTGCCTGGACATCGCCCGCAAGCTCGGCGAGGCCTACCCCGTCTTCCTGGTGAACTCCGTGAACCCCGCCCGCATCCAGGGCCAGAAGACCGGCGCCTTCGAGGTCGTTGATGCGCTCGGCGACGCCCCGGACATCCATGTCCTGCCGGTGGGCAACGCCGGAAACATCACCGCGTACTGGAAGGGCTACAAGGAGTACGCCGCGCCGTTCGAGTCCGAAACTGCCGGCACGCTCCCTGCCGTGTCCACCCGGACCCCGCAGATGTGGGGCTTTCAGGCCGCCGGCGCAGCCCCTTTCGTGGCCGGCCACCCCATCACGGAGCCGGACACCATCGCCACGGCCATCCGGATCGGCAACCCCGCCTCCTGGGACGGCGCCATCGCCGCCCGTGACGAGTCCGGCGGTTTCATCGACGCCGTCACCGACGACGAGATCCTGGCAGCCCACCGCTGGCTGTCGGCCCGCGAAGGCGTCTTCGTCGAGCCCGGTTCCGCAGCCGGCGTCGCCGGGCTGATCAAGAAGCACGCGGCGGGCGAGGTACCCGCGGGCAAGACCATCGTGATCACCGTGACCGGCCATGGCCTGAAGGACCCGCAGTGGGCGCTGCGCACCGAGGACGGCAGCGATGTCCAGCCTGTCAAGGTGTCCAACGATGTGGTCACCGTGGCCGCCGAACTGGGCCTGGAAGAAAAATAGCCTTGGAAACCACCCTCACAGTCCCGGCCGAGTCTGCCGCCGGTACGCCGGCAGTCCCGGCCGGGCAGCTTGTGACCGTACGCGTGCCCGCCACCAGCGCCAACCTCGGCCCGGGATATGACAGCCTGGGCCTTGCCCTTTCGCTGCATGACACCCTGACCGTGGAAACCCTGGGCAGCGGCGAGCTGCAGTTCGAGCTCAGCGGCGAAGGTGCGGAGACCCTTCCGCGGGACGCCAGCCACCTCGTGGTCAGGGCTGTCACGGAGGCCCTGCACCGGCTGGGCTTCCGGCACGAGGGCCTCCGCATTACCGCCGACAACGTCAACCCGCACGGCCGCGGCCTGGGTTCCTCGGCTTCGGCCGTCGTGGCGGCGGTGACCGCCGCGAATGCACTGGTTCCGGAGGCTTCACGGCGGGGCAAGGACTGGATCCTGCAGCTCACGAGCGAAATGGAAGGCCATCCTGACAACGTCGCACCGGCCATATTCGGCGGGCTGGCGCTGTCATGGCAGGACAGTGACCAGTACAGCAGTACGTGCGCTACCGTGGCGGATTCGGTGATTCCCGTCGTCGCAGTACCGGATTACGAGCTTTCCACCGAAGCGGCCCGCGCGCTCCTGCCGGCGTCCGTGGGCCATCATGCGGCCGCCATGAACTCCGGCCGGGCGGCGCTGCTCATCCACGCCCTCACCAGCAAACCGGAATTCCTGCTCGCCGGCACGGAGGACTACCTCCACCAGAGCTACCGCGCGGAGGCCATGCGCCCCAGCGCGGAGCTGATCCGGGCCCTGCGCCGTGCTGGACACGCAGCCGTTGTTTCCGGCGCGGGACCAACCGTCCTGGTGCTGGCCAACGGCGAAGACGAGGCCGGCACGGTGGTGGATTTCATTGACGCCTATACCCGGGCCAACACGCCGGATGTTGGCTGGCGCGTGATGAAGCTGGCGGTGGACGTCGAAGGTGCTAAAGTGGGAGTGCACCGGCGGTAATCCCGCAGGCAGTTAGTCAAAGAATCAGAATCGCAGTCAAAAGAACCCGATGTTGGCCATGGCGCCTGTCTAATCGTTTGCTGCTCTGAATTTCAACTGCGCAATAGTCTCCGGTGCCGCCTGCTTTGGTCTGTCGCAGGAACCTGCAGAATCACTCTGCACCCCTGAAGCGTCAGTCCGCCATTCCGGTCTCTTGTTGGAATGTCGAGGTGTATCAGTATCCGGCCCTGCTGGCCGAATTCCATCCGGCAAGGCCGAAAGCCGGCTGTAGATCTGAACTGCAGCCCAGATCAAAATCATCGCGTCCAGCTCCCAGTCTGGACGCCGTCGAGGGGGAAGGATCCTTCGTGACCGAAACCACTGAGCTGTCTCCAGCTGTGGACATATCATCTTCTGCTACCGATTTGTCGGCAGCACCCGCCAAGAGCAGCGGCCTTGCCGGCCTCAAGCTCGCCCAGCTGCAGGCTCTCGCCAGCCAGTTGGGTATTTCCGGCGGATCCCGCATGCGCAAGGGCGATCTGGTGACCGCCATTTCCGCTCATCGTGCGGGCACTCCAGCCACCAAGGCTCCGGCCAAGGGCGCTGAGAAGACCGGCGAAACCATCTCCACCCGGGCAAAAGCGCCAGCTGCTGCGGCCCCTGCGGCTGAAGCCGCGGAGGCTCCTGCCGCGGAAGGCACCCGTGCCCGCCGTGGCCGCAGCCGCCGCGCCGGCAGCGACGGTGTTGTGACCGCTCCTGCCACCGAGGCACCCGCCCCGGAATCCGCACCCAGCGAGGCGCCCGCAGCCCCTTCGGCTCCTGAAGCCGGCCAGGCAGCTGTGTCCGAAGCTGCTGCACCTGAAGCCGCAGAGCGCCGCCAGCCCCGCACCCGGAACCGCCGCCGCGGTGAAGCGGCAGCCCAGGCTCCGGCCGCCGAAGCTGAAGCACCGGCCGAGGCCCCCGCCGAACAGCGTGGTGAGCAGCGCACCGAACAGCGCACCGAACAGCGTGAACAGCGCACCGAACAGCGTGAGCAGCGCGGAGGTGACCAGGGCGGCGAGGCTGCCGAAGCCGGTCAGCGCAACGAACGCCAGACCACCCGCACCCGAGGCGGCCGCGACGGCGGAGACACCACCGGTACGCGTGAAACGCGCCGCGACGACACCCGCGAAAGCGATGATGCAGACGGCGGAAGCCGCCGCAACCGCCGCAACCGCCGGGACCGCAACGACCGGACAGGCGGCCAGGACAGCCGGGACAACTCGCGCAACGACCGCAACGACCGCTTCCGTGACCGTAACGACCGCCGTCGTGGACGCGCCCAGGGACCGGACGTCGACGACGTCGAGGTCACCGAGGACGATGTCCTGCTGCCCGTCGCCGGCATCCTGGACGTGCTGGAGAACTACGCGTTCATCCGCACCTCCGGTTACCTGCCGGGCCCGAACGACGTCTACGTGTCCCTCGCCCAGGTCAAGAAGTACAACCTGCGCAAGGGCGACGCCGTAGTCGGCGCCATCCGGGCACCGCGTGAAGGCGAAGACCGCAGCCAGCAGACGGCCCGCCAGAAGTTCAACGCCCTTGTCCGCGTCACCTCAGTGAACGGCAAGACGCCGGAAGAGCTCAAGGACCGCGTCGAGTTCGCCAAGCTCGTTCCGCTCTACCCCTCCGAGCGCCTGCGCCTCGAGACGGACCCCAAGAAGATCGGCCCCCGCGTCATCGACCTGGTTGCCCCGATCGGCAAGGGCCAGCGCGGCCTGATCGTCTCGCCGCCGAAGGCCGGCAAGACGCTCATCCTGCAGTCCATCGCCAACGCGATCACCACCAACAATCCTGAGGTCCACCTCATGATGGTGCTCGTTGACGAACGCCCCGAAGAAGTCACGGACATGCAGCGCACCGTGAAGGGCGAGGTCATTGCCTCCACCTTCGACCGTCCCGCCGACGACCACACCACCGTGGCCGAGCTCTCCATCGAACGCGCCAAGCGCCTCGTGGAAATGGGCATGGACGTTGTGGTGCTCCTCGACTCCATGACCCGTCTGGGCCGCGCCTACAACCTGGCGGCACCGGCTTCCGGCCGTATCCTGTCCGGTGGCGTCGACTCTGCAGCGCTGTACCCGCCGAAGCGCTTCTTCGGTGCAGCCCGCAACATCGAAAACGGTGGGTCGCTCACCATCCTGGCAACCGCTCTCGTCGAGACCGGCTCCAAGATGGACGAGGTCATCTTCGAAGAGTTCAAGGGCACCGGCAACATGGAACTGCGCCTGTCCCGCCAGCTCGCGGACAAGCGCATCTTCCCGGCAGTGGACGTCAACGCGTCCGGTACCCGCCGCGAAGAGAACCTGCTTTCCCCCGAGGAAGTCAAGATCATGTGGAAGCTGCGCCGCGTCCTTTCCGGACTCGAAACGCAGCAGAGCCTTGAGCTGCTGACCAACAAGATCCGGGAGACCCAGAGCAACGTTGAGTTCCTCATGCAGGTTCAGAAGACGACGCTTGGTGCGAAGTCGGATAACGACAAGTAGCTGCGCTCACCGCTCAAAATATGCCGGCCTGATGGCCGGCATATTTTGGGCGGTTCGTCGTTAAGTCCCGTGAAACTAGACTTGTAAGAGTCGAAAGAGGTTTTGAAATGTTTGAGTCCGTACACGGCCTGCTTGATGAGCATGATGCCATTCAGGCGCAGCTGGGGGATCCTGCTGTTTATGCTGACCAGCGGCTGGCCCGTAAGCTGGGGCGGCGGTCTGCGCAGCTTAACGGCATTGTGGAGGCGTATCACAAGTGGCATGCGATCCAGGATGATCTCGCTGCTGCGAAGGAAATGGCTTCTGAGGACCCGGAGTTTGCGGCGGAGGTTCCCGAGCTGGAGGCTGCCCTGGAGACTGCTTCGGCCAAGCTGCGGCGCCTGCTGATCCCTCGCGATCCGGACGATGCCCGCAATGTGATCCTTGAGGTCAAGGGCGGTGAAGGCGGCGACGAGGCTGCCCTGTTCGCTGCAGACCTCCTGCGTATGTATAGCAGGTATGCGGAATCACGGGGCTGGAAGACGGAACTCATTTCAGCCACCGAATCGGACCTCGGCGGGTACAAGGACGTCCAGATGGCCGTCAAGGGCAACTCCAACGATCCGGCAGAGGGCGTCTACGCCCGGCTCAAATTCGAAGGCGGCGTGCACCGTGTGCAGCGGGTCCCCGTGACGGAATCCCAGGGCCGCATCCACACCTCGGCTGCCGGTGTGCTGGTGCTTCCGGAAGTGGACGAACCCGAGGAACTCGAGATCAACCAGAACGATCTGAAGATCGACGTCTACCGGTCCTCGGGACCCGGCGGACAGTCCGTTAACACCACGGACTCCGCAGTCCGTATCACGCACCTTCCCACCGGAATCGTGGTGGCCATGCAGAACGAGAAGTCCCAGCTGCAGAACCGTGAAGCCGGCATGCGCGTCCTGCGTGCCCGCATCCTGGCCCACCAGCAGGAGCAGATCGACGCAGAGAACTCCGCGCAGCGGAAGTCCCAGATCCGCACGATGGACCGCTCGGAGCGGATCCGCACGTACAACTACCCGGAAAACCGGATCGCGGACCACCGCACCGGTTACAAGGCCTACAACCTGGACCAGGTCATGAACGGCGACCTCGAGCCCGTGATCCAGTCGGCCATCGAGATGGACGAACAGGCCCGCCTCGACGCCATCGGCGAATAGTCTCCGGCTGGCCCTTTGATGACACTTGGAACAGGACTGAGCCTGGCGGAGGCCGTCCGCGAAGCAACCGCACTGCTGGCCGACGCCGGTGTTCCCAGTCCCCGCGTGGACGCGGAACTGCTGGCGGACCACCTCCTGGGCGTCGGGCTGGGCAGGCTGCGGGCCATGCTCCTGGGGGATTCCCCGGAGCCGGACGGCTATGCCGAGCTGGTGGCGGAGCGCGTTCGTCGCGTCCCGCTGCAGCACATCACCGGTGTGGCCCACTTCCGGTACCTGCAGCTTGCCGTGGGTCCCGGCGTGTTCATTCCCCGGCCGGAAACCGAGTCTGTAGTCCAGCTGGTCATTGACTGGCTCAGGGACCTGGAGCGGCTGCACGGCAGGGACCACCCGAAGGTGGTGGACCTGGGCACAGGCTCGGGAGCCATCGCGGGCTCGGTGGCGCACGAGGTGCCCGGCGCGGAAGTCCACGCAGTGGAGTTCAGTGAATTCGCGCATGCCTGGGCGGCGGGGAACCTGGCTCCGCTGGGCGTCAAACTGGTCCGCGGGGACCTGCGCGATGCGCTTCCCGAACACAACGGAACCTTCGACGTCGTGGTTTCGAATCCGCCGTACATTCCCGCGGAAGCGGTCCCCAACGAACCCGAAGTGGCCCTGCACGATCCGCCCGAAGCCCTGTACGGCGGGGGAGCGGACGGAATGGAACTTCCGACGGCGGCAGCCGCGTCCGCTGCCCGGCTGCTCGTTCCCGGCGGCTACTTCGTGATGGAACACGCCGAAGTCCAGGCAACGTGGATCGCAGCGATGCTGAAGAACTCCGGTTACTGGTCCGATGTGACAACGCACGTGGACCTCAACGGCAAGGAACGTGCCACCAGCGCGGTCCTTACCGAACCGTCTGACCATAGTGATGAAAGAATAGGCCAGTGACCACAACCTATGACTGTACGGCAGCCGACCAGCGGGCTGAAGGGCTGGAGCATGCCCAGCGGGCCATCCGCCTACACAAATGCGTGGTGTTCCCGACGGACACGGTTTATGGAATCGCCGCGGACGCCTTTTCGCCGCAGGCCGTCACCATGCTGCTCGTCTCGAAGGGCCGCAGCCGGCAGATGCCGCCGCCCGTCCTGATCCCGAGGCTCAATGCCCTGGACGGACTGGCAACTGATGTGCCCGCAGAGGCCCGCAAGCTTGCCGAGGCCTTCTGGCCGGGCGGCCTCACCATGATTTTCCACGCACAGCCTTCGTTGGACTGGGACCTGGGTGAAACCAAGGGCACGGTGGCGTTGCGGATGCCGGCGGACGACGTCGCGCAGGACCTGCTGACGCTGACCGGACCCTTGGCGGTGTCCTCCGCGAACCGCACCGGCCAGCCGGCTGCCCGGACCGCCGCCGACGCCATGACCCAGCTCGCGGAATCGGTGGAGGTCTACCTCGAAGGTGGGCTGCGGCCGGCAGGCGACGGGGACGTTGAGGCTCTTCCGTCCACGATCGTCGACGCCACTGCACAGCCGCTCAGGGTGGTCCGCCAGGGTGCCATCACGCTGGAACGGCTCCGCGAGGTTGTCCCGGGCCTGTTGGACATTGACGGTAATGCCGCCGACGTCCCGGCGTCCGACACGGAACCCGGCAATGAGATGGTGGCTGAACCGGAGCCGGAATCAGATGAGCCTGCTGAACCGGCTCCCGCTGCCCAACCGCGCGTGACGGGAACCGGCACCGAATGATCATGACGCGGCAGCACATCCCTGTTCTTGGCGTGGACGCGACGCCACTCACCGTTTCCGAGATGACCGCGACGCTCAACCGCTTTGTCGCTGAAGGCGTCACCCGCACGGTGGTGGGCCACAACCTGCACAGCGTGACGCTCTTCCATTCGGACCCGGAATTCCGCGCCCTCTACGAAGGCAGCGATGTTGTGCTGCTCGACGGCGCCCCGGTCCTGTTGCTGTGGGGACGCTCGGGGGATGCCGACGGGCCGGTCATGGATTACCGGCTGGGCTCCACCGACTGGATCCCGGCCCTGGGGAATGTCGAAGGCCTCGAACGGATTGCCGTGATCGGCGCCGGAGCAGAGGCCAACGCCAAAGCAGTGGCGCGCCTGGCGGGAATCGTGCCGAATGCCAAGGTTGCCGGCATGCCCGGCGAAGGCTGGAACGACGACATTGAGGACCAGGCCGTGGCCTGGCTGGCGAAGCTTCGCCCGCAGCTGGTGCTGATCGGCCTCGGCATGCCCCTGCAGGAGATGGTTCTCCGCCGCCGGTTGGACGACCTTCCGCCGGCCGTATACTGCGCGGTGGGCGGAGCGATCGAACAGATTGCCGGCATCCAGAAGCTGGCACCGCGCTGGCTGGGCCGCCTGGGCCTGGAATGGGCGTGGCGGCTCATGCTGCACCCGCGCAGGGTGGCTTACCGCGTGTTCGGTGAGCCGTGGGTGCTCCTGGCGCTCCTGGTCCGCCGACGCCTTACGTCAAACCGCTAGAACTTCTGGTCCTTCAGGGGTGCGAACCCCTTGCCGCGGAGTCCGGTGGAAAACGCCCGGAACCAGTCGGCCAGCCCGCGGAAGTCGCCGCGACGCAGGAAGTAGCCGAGGTAGCCGCCCACGTCCGCCACGAGGGACTTGACCCGGAAGTGGCGGCGGATCAGGTAGCCGCGGTTCCGGTAATAGTAATAGCGCTTGAAAGCGGTCTCCGGAACAATCACGTGCCACCGGGCGCCCAAAACGTGCTTCGTCTCGGCAAACGCGTGCGGATGCGTGATTGCCGTCGTGGTTACCGTGCCGAACCGGATTCCCGCCTTGCGGAGCCTGATGGTGAAATCCACCTCGTCGCCGCGGATGAACAGCCGCATGTCGGGCAGGCCCACCTTGAAGAAGACGTCCGAACGGATCAGCGCGCCGTTGAAGAAGTGGCCATCGTCAGGCAGGAAGCCGAGCTTCTCCACTTCCGCACGGTCATGTGTCACTTTGCCGTCGAGACGGAAGAAAAAGGACAGCCGATCAGGGTGGCCGGGCGCAGCCACCAGCGGGACAACCGCGTCGAGGCCGCGCGACTCAGCCTCGCGGAGCAGCGTGGCGAGGCATTCCGGGTCACCGGGCTCGGCGTCGTCGTCCATCATCCAGATCCAGTCAGCGCCGCTGGCCACTGCCTTGAGGATGGCCAGCGAGAAGCCGCCGGCGCCGCCCAGATTCGCTTCCGACCGGACATAGTCCACGTTGGAGTGCTCTTCCGCCACGTCCTTGGCGGGCACAGTGCCGCTGTCCACGAGGCAAATGGAACGGACAGGCGAAGTCTGCCTGTTGATGGCGTTCAGCAGAACGGCGAGCTCACGGGGACGGTCAAACGTCACGGCAGCAACTGCAACCGACATGGACATTGCTGGTTCCTTTCAACACGGCCGCCGGTGGTTTTCCCGCCGGCATTGGGCCGTGTGACGCGAAGCCAGCAAGCCGTTGGCATTAGTATCTTGACTAGAGTCCACTGTAATACAGCCCTGTCAGGCACTACGCACTGCCTGCCGCGCGCACGGCGACGGAGAAGTTTCATTTATCGAAAGTCAGTTCCACAGCAATCCCGCCCGAGCTATCCAAGCCGCCCGGCATTGACCCGGCCGCAGGGATACACGCTGCCCAGGGCCGGTTCCGCTGACGGCACGGGGAAGGTGGCGTCCCCATGATCATGTACCTGCTCATGATGCTGACTGCGGCCGTGGTGTCCTATGGCGCAACCTGGGGCGCACGCCTGATCGGCAACAGGCTTCAACTGTTTTCGCCGATCCGTAGCCGCGACACGCACTCGCACAAAGTCTCCAGGCTGGGCGGCCTGGGCATTTACGCAGGATTCCTGGTGGCGCTCTGCGTTGCCAGCCAGTCATTCTTCGTCAAAGACATCTACCGCGGCAACGCCTCCCCGTGGGGGGTCCTCGCCGGCGCGACGCTGATCGTCATAGTGGGCCTCGCAGATGACTTGTTGGACCTGCGGTGGTGGGTGAAGCTGATCGGCCAGAGCGCCGCAGCAATGGTGGTGGCCATCTGGGGCGTCAGGATGGCCATCGTCCCGTTCGTACCGGAACCGATCATCCTCGAGAACGAGATCGTGAGCATAGTCCTCACCGCCGGGCTGATCGTGACCACCATGAACGCCTTCAACTTCATCGACGGGCTCGACGGGCTGGCCGCCGGCGTTGCCATCATCGGCGGCGCTGCCTTCTTCCTGACGGCCTACTGGGTGCACCGCAACTCGGACGTGCTGGACAAGTCCGACCTCGCGACACTCCTGACCGCCGTCGTGGTGGGCAGCTGCGTGGGCTTCCTGCCGCACAACTGGTTTCCCTCGAAGATCTTCATGGGCGACTCCGGCGCCATGCTCATCGGCCTGCTCCTGGCCTCCGCAGGCATCGTGTCAACCGGCCAGATCACCTCCGGACTCTATGACCGCGCCAACGGTATACCGACCATCATCCCCATCCTCCTGCCGTTCGCAGTGTTGTTCCTGCCGTTGCTGGACCTTGGCCTGGCTGTCGTTCGCCGCACGGCGCTGGGCCGTTCGCCCTGGTCCGCCGACCGCGGGCACCTCCATCACAAACTGATGGACATCGGATACTCCCACCGGACCGCCGTCGTCCTGATGTACATGTGGACGTGCATCCTGGCGTTCGGCGGCCTGGCATTCGCCATCTTCCCGTGGCAGACGGTGCTGGCCATGGACGTGGCCGCGGCCGCCGTTATGGCCGTGGTGACCGCATGGCCGTACCTTCGCGACAAGGCCCCGAAGCCCGGTCCGCGGTCGGAAGCAGAGGCCGAAGCCGAAGCCGAAGCAGCGGGGCAGGAATGAGCGTTGACGTCTCTTTTCCGAATAATTTCTATCTCATGTAGAATTCCAGTGCGGCCATTCGCCGCACCAACCCTTGCCAGCGCGCAGTACACGACGATTGGGATCTCATGACCTCCAACGCCGAACCCGGACCTAGCTCCGGCAACGGACCCGTTGGTGTCTCGGGCCCCACGAAGTCACTGTGGCTGCGGCTGTTGATTCTGAGCAGCGGCGCCGGACTGGCCGGTCTTGTCCTCGCGGGAATTCCGGCCGCCATCCTCAACGGCGCCGGGGGAGTGCTGTCCAGCACTTTCGGCGGCCTCCTGGTCATGGCCTTCTTCGCGATCAGCCTCCTGGTTGGCCATTTCGTCGGCCGGAACAATCCGTCAGGTGCCATCGGGGTCTTTGTCGTCACCTACTTCGTCAAAGTTGTGGGTTTTGCCGTGGTGCTCTTTGTCATCGGCACACCCGACTGGCTCCACGACCGCTGGTTCCTGATTGGAGCCGTTGCCTGCGTCGTGTTCTGGCAGGCTGCCGAGATCTACGGTTTCAGCAAAGCCCGCTTCCGCATCTATAACGACCCCGAACCCGTGAAAGACGGCCATGATGAGCAGCCGTAATTCCAAGCGCAAAAACGTGCGGCAAATCCCCAATTCCACGTCCGGTTCTCCCGGCGTATCTTCCGACGGCGGGGACGGCGGATACAACGCCGGCATCGCCGTCTTTAGCTACATAATTGGCGGAATCATCGTCTGGAGTTTGATAGGGTGGGGTCTGGATTATCTGTGGGGAACCCGCTGGATTGTGCTCGCAGGCGCTCTGCTTGGAGCTGCGGGAGGGTTCTATCTTTCTCATATGCACGGCCTCACCAGTAACAGAACGTCAACTGGTGAAGACAGTGCAGCCAGCGGCCCGTCCAAGGACGAGGAACAGTAATGCCTAACAATTTCACATGGGGAAGGGCGGTCATGAAGATCGCCGGACCCTCACCAACGCCCAATGATGGACACTGCAGAGAGGAAACGCGTTGATCGCGCTTGCGCTCCCGGCCCAAGATTCAGGAGAGTTCAATCCTCCTGGAATTGACGAAATGCACCTGCCGGCAATCCTGCCGTGGGGTGTGGCAGACGGATTCTCCAAGCAGATGCTGCTGGTAATCCTGTCGGTCGTCATTATCGCTACATTCTTTCTGCTAGCTGCGCGGAAGCAGCAGCTTGTTCCAGGCAAACTGCAGTTTGCAGGTGAGGCCGCCTACGGCTTCGTCCGCAACAGCATCGCCAAGGACATCATTGGCGGCAAGGACTTCATGAAGTACGTCCCGCTGTTGTTCAGCCTCTTCTTCTTCATCCTGGTGAACAACATCTACGGCGCCATCCCGGTGGTCCAGCTTCCGAGCTTCTCACACGTTGGCGGCGCCTACGTCCTGGCAGGCATCGTTTACTTCACCTGGATCGCCATCGGCGTCAAGAAGAACGGTCTCAGGTACTTCAAGCTGGCCACCGTTCCTTCGGGCGTGCCGGTGTACATCCTCCCGATCGTCATTCCGATCGAGATCATCTCCAACTTCCTGGTTCGGCCCGTCACGCACAGCCTCCGTCTGTTTGCCACCATGCTGGCCGGACACCTCATCGTGATGATTGCCGGATCCGGCATCGAGTACCTCGTCATGCAGGAGAACATCCTCCTCAAGGGCACCTCCGTACTGGTCCTCGCCGGCGCCATCGCCATGTACATGCTGGAAGCGCTGATCATGGCGCTGCAGGCTTACGTCTTCACGCTGCTGACTGCCATCTACATTGAAGGCGCACTGCACGCGGACAGCCACTAGGCACCCACAAACTTCCCCTTCGCGGGGATGAAGCAACCCAAACAACCTGCCACACGGGTGGCATCTTGAAAGGAAGAAAAATGGAAGGCTCCATCAACGGCTCCCTCAACCTCATCGGCTACGGCCTCTCCGCTATCGGCGGTGGTATCGGTGTGGGTCTCGTCTTCGCGGCTTACATCAATGGTGTGGCACGTCAGCCGGAAGCCCAGCGCGTCCTGCAGCCGATCGCGTTCCTCGGCCTTGCGCTGACTGAAGCACTCGCCATCCTCGGCCTGGTCTTCGCTTTCGTTCTTTCCTAAGCGTTAGAACTATCGAACATCCAGAACCGAGTAGATAAGGACGGGTGAAATATGAATCAGATGATCATCTCAGCCGCCACCGAAGGCGCCGAGCCGACTAATCCGCTCATTCCCAACGTATGGGAAATGGGCGTAGTCCTGGCCGGCTTTGCTGTCCTCTTTTACATCGTGGTCAAGTTCGTTGTCCCGATGTTCGAGAAGACGTTCGCAGAGCGTGCCGAGGCTATCGAAGGTGGCATCGCCAAGGCCGAAAAGGCCCAGGCAGAGGCTTCTGCCGCACTCGAAGAGTACAAGCAGCAGCTCACCGACGCCCGTGCCGAAGCCAACCGCATCCGCGAGGAAGCCCGTGCCGAAGGCGCCCAGATCCTGGCGGACCTGAAGGAAAAGGCAGCTGCAGAGTCTGCCCGCATCACCGCCCACGCCCACGCGCAGATCGAATCCGAGCGCCAGGCGGCCGTTGTGTCGCTGCGCTCGGAGGTCGGCACGCTGGCTACCACGCTGGCAAGCCGCATCGTCGGCGAGTCACTCAGCGATGACGCGCGTGCAGCCCGTGTGGTTGACCGCTTCCTGGCAGATCTGGAGAACCAGAACGCAGGTGCAGCTAAGTAATGGCAGGTGTATCGAGCGAATCGCTGACCGCGGCGCTGGTGGCGTTGGAAGCCAAGCTTCCCTTCGCTTCGCTGCAGTTGGCTAAGGAACTCTTCGGAATCCTGGGAACGGTGGACAGCTCGGCTGGCTTGCGCCGCGCCCTGACTGACCCGTCCCGCAGCGGTGACGAAAAGTCGGCGCTGGTCAAGCAGCTCTTCAGTGGGAAAGTCTCTACTGATGCTGCGGAAATTGCGAGCGGACTGGCCGGTTCACGCTGGGCGTCGGCTCGGGATATCGGCGATGCACTCGAGACTCTTGCCGCTTCGGTGGTAATTGCCGTTGCTGAGAACAAGTCGGCCGTCTCTGCCTCAGGAATCACCGGACTGGAAGCGCTGGAGAACGATCTGTTCGCCTTCAACCAGGCCGTCATTTCCAGCCACGAGGTACAGCGTGCTCTGTCCGAGCCGCAGGCGAGCCCGGCTGCCAAGACTGTCCTCGCCGAAAAGCTCGTTCCCAATGCGAGCGAGGAAGCGAAAGTCCTTATCGGACAGGCAGTTACGCAGCCCCGTGGCCTCAAGGTGACAAACCTTGTGCGCCGTTTCGCAGAGCTTGCAGCCAAGCGCCAGCAGCGCTGGATCGCAACGGTCAGCATCACCCGTCCGCTGACGGAGACGCAGGCCAGTCGACTGCAGGCAGGGCTGAACGCCCTGTACGGGCGCGAGCTCAAGATCAACATGAACGTTGACCCGGCACTGATCGGTGGCATCCGGATCCAGGTTGGTGACGAAGTGGTTGACGCTTCCGTTATCGCCCGCCTGGGCCAGCTCCAGCGTCAGCTTGCCGGCTAACCGGACAAGCACAACTTAACTGATAGAAACCCCGGTCATCGTGACAACGATGATCACGAAAACAGGAGAGCAGGGACTGCAGATGGCCGAATTGACCATCAACGCCGACGACGTCCGTATTGCGTTGAACGAGTTCGCGGCGTCCTACGAACCCGGAAACGCAGAGCGCGTAGAGGTCGGCCGTGTGACCACCGCAGGTGACGGCATCGCCCGTGTTGAGGGCCTTCCCTCGGTCATGGCGAACGAGTTGCTTCGTTTCGAAGACGGCACGCTGGGCCTGGCCCAGAACCTCGACGTCCGCGAAATCGGTGTCATCATCCTCGGTGACTTCACCGGCGTCGAAGAAGGCCAGGAAGTCCACCGCACCGGTCAGGTTCTGTCCGTGCCGGTCGGCGACGCCTTCCTCGGCCGCGTGGTTGACCCACTGGGCCAGCCGATCGACGACCTCGGTGAAATCAAGGCTGAAACCACCCGTGCACTGGAACTCCAGGCGCCCGGCGTGACCCAGCGTAAGTCGGTTCACGAGCCGATGCAGACCGGTCTGAAGGCTATCGACGCCATGATCCCGATCGGCCGCGGCCAACGTCAGCTGATCATTGGCGACCGCCAGACCGGCAAGTCGGCAATTGCCATCGACACGATCATCAACCAGAAGGCCAACTGGGCTTCCGGGGATGTCACCAAGCAGGTGCGCTGCATCTACGTGGCCATCGGCCAGAAGGCGTCCACCATCGCGGCTGTCCGCCAGACGCTCGAGGACAACGGCGCACTGGAATACACCACCATCGTGGCTTCCCCCGCGTCCGACCCCGCAGGCTTCAAGTACCTGGCTCCTTACGCCGGTTCGGCTATCGGCCAGCACTGGATGTACGGCGGCAAGCACGTCCTCATCGTGTTTGATGACCTCTCCAAGCAGGCTGAGGCCTACCGTGCAGTGTCGCTGCTGCTCCGCCGCCCGCCGGGACGCGAAGCCTACCCGGGCGACGTCTTCTACTTGCACTCCCGCCTGCTGGAGCGTTGTGCCAAGCTCTCCGACGAGCTGGGTGCCGGCTCGATGACCGGTCTGCCGCTCATCGAGACCAAGGCAAACGACGTCTCCGCCTACATCCCGACCAACGTGATCTCCATTACCGATGGCCAGATCTTCCTGCAGTCGGACCTCTTCAACGCCAACCAGCGTCCCGCCGTCGACGTGGGTGTCTCGGTATCCCGCGTGGGTGGTGCAGCACAGGTCAAGTCCATGAAGAAGGTCTCCGGTACCTTGAAGCTGGAACTGGCTCAGTACCGCGACATGCAGGCATTCGCAATGTTCGCGTCGGACCTCGACGCCGCATCGCGTCAGCAGCTGACCCGTGGTGCACGCCTGATGGAACTGCTCAAGCAGGGCCAGTACTCGCCGTTCCCGGTTGAGAACCAGGTTGTGTCGATTTGGGCCGGTACCAACGGCTACTTGGACGACGTTCCGGTTGAGGACATCAACCGCTTCGAGACCGAGTTCCTGGAGCACCTGAAGCACAAGTCCTCCATCCTGACGACGCTGGCACAGACCAACGTCATGGACGATGACACTGCGGAAGCACTGAAGACCTCGATCGTGGCCTTCAAGAAGGGCTTCTTCGGCGAGGGCGACAACTTCCTGGTTGGTGCGGGGCATGAGGAACACGCCCCCATCGACGAGACGCAGGTCGACCAGGAAAAAATCGTCAAGCAGAAGCGCTAGTTTCGCTGGCAGGGACTGCCGGAACCCCGACGGGTTCCGGCAGTCCCGGCCACCGGGATCTTAGGAAAGGATAAGTATGGGAGCCCAGATTCGGGTCTACCGCCAGAAGATCAGCTCGACGACGTCGATGCGCAAGATCTTCAAGGCGATGGAACTGATCGCTACCTCGCGCATCGGCAAGGCCCGCGCACGCGTAGCGGCTTCACTGCCTTACGCAAACGCGATTACGCGTGCCGTTTCTGCTGTCGCAAGCCAGAGCGAAATCGACCACCCGCTGGTCACCGAGCCCGAGCAGATCCGGCGCGCCGCTGTCCTGGTCATCACCTCGGACCGTGGCCTCGCAGGTTCCTACTCGGCAAGCGTGCTCAAGCAGGCGGAAGGCCTCACCGAGCTGCTTCGCGAGGAAGGTAAGGAAGTCAAGACGTACGTTCTCGGCCGCAAGGCCCAGGCTTACTTCGACTTCCGCAACCGTCCTTACGCCCAGGTATGGACCGGCAACACGGACGCGCCGGTGTTTGCAACCGCGCAGGAAATCGGCGCAGCACTGCTGGAGGATTTTGCCACCGCATACGAAGAGGGAGGCGTGGACGAGATCCACGTTGTCTACACCCGCTTCAAGTCCATGGTGACGCAGGAACCGACGGTCATCCGTCTTCTTCCCCTCGAGGTCGTCGAAGAGCAGGCGCAGTCCGATTCGGATCTCCTGCCGCTCTACGAATTCGAGCCGGAGGCGGAGCAGGTTCTCGATGCCCTGCTGCCGCGCTACATCGAATCACGCATCTTCGCCGCAATGTTGCAGGCAGCAGCTTCCGAGCTCGCAGCCCGTCAGCGGGCGATGAAGTCTGCCGGCGACAACGCCACGGACCTCATCAAGAAGTACACGCGTCTGCGCAACACTGCCCGCCAGGCTGAAATTACGCAGGAGCTTTCCGAAATTGTGGCCGGCGCCGACGCCTTGAACGCGTCCTAGCCAGCACGGTTCCGGATCCAGCTGTACCTGCATCAAAGATAAACTTAACATCCACGCCATCTACTGAGTGAAGTGAGAGAGATGACTGCCACCGCTACCGAACACGTAGCCGCGACGACCGGTGCAACCGGCCGTATTGCACGTGTTATTGGCCCGGTTGTCGACGTCGAATTCCCGGCTGACGCAATCCCCTCGATTTACAACGCACTCACCACGGAGATTACTCTCAACGGTGAGACCAAGACCATCACGTTCGAGGTTGCCCTGCACCTGGGTGACAACCTCATTCGCGCCATCTCCCTGCAGGCCACCGACGGACTCGTCCGCGGCACCAACGTAGTGGACACCGGCTCGCCCATCACCGTGCCTGTCGGCGACGGCGTCAAGGGCCACATCTTCAACGTCCTCGGCAAGCCGCTGGATGTTGACGAGTCCGAGATCCAGGCTTCGGACCACTGGGCCATCCACCGCAAGGCCCCGGCCTTCGCGACCCTCGAAGGCTCCACCGAGATGCTGGAAACCGGCATCAAGGTGATCGACCTCCTCACCCCGTACATCAAGGGTGGAAAGATCGGCCTGTTCGGCGGCGCCGGTGTCGGCAAGACCGTGCTGATCCAGGAAATGATCACCCGTGTTGCCCGCAACTTCGGCGGCACCTCGGTGTTCGCCGGCGTCGGCGAGCGTACGCGTGAAGGTAACGACCTCTGGGTTGAAATGGAAGAGGCAGGCGTCCTCAAGGACACCGCCCTTGTATTCGGCCAGATGGATGAGCCGCCGGGAACGCGTCTGCGCGTTGCACTGTCCGCGCTGACCATGGCGGAGTACTTCCGCGATGTGCAGAACCAGGACGTGCTGCTCTTCATCGACAACATCTTCCGCTTCACGCAGGCAGGTTCCGAGGTCTCCACCCTTCTCGGCCGCATGCCTTCCGCCGTGGGTTACCAGCCCAACCTTGCTGACGAGATGGGCCTCCTCCAGGAGCGCATCACGTCCACCAAGGGCCACTCCATCACCTCGATGCAGGCCATCTACGTTCCCGCGGATGACTACACCGACCCGGCACCGGCCACCACCTTCGCACACCTCGACGCGACCACGGAACTTTCCCGTGAAATCGCTTCCCGTGGTCTGTACCCGGCTGTGGATCCGCTGACGTCGACTTCCCGAATCCTGGACCCCCAGTACATCGGCAAGGACCACTACAACACGGCTGTCCGTGTGAAGCAGATCCTGCAGAAGAACAAGGAACTCCAGGACATCATCGCCATCCTCGGTGTTGACGAACTGTCTGAAGAGGACAAGATCGTCGTGTCGCGTGCACGCCGCATCCAGCAGTTCCTCTCCCAGAACACCTACACCGCCAAGCAGTTCACCGGCGTCGAAGGCTCCACCGTTACCATCAAGGACACGGTCGAAGGCTTCACCGCTATCTGCGACGGCGAGCTTGACCACGTTGCAGAGCAGGCGTTCTTCAACGTCGGTGGCCTGGATGACGTTGAGCGCCAGTGGGCCAAGATCCAGGAACAGACCAAGTAATATGGCTGAGCTTGAGGTTGAGATTGTCGCAGCGGATCACTTCGTGTGGTCCGGAGCGGCCAAGATGGTCAAGGCCCGCACCAGCGATGGTGAAATCGGAATCCTGCCCGGCCACTCGCCCCTGCTGGCGATTCTGGCCGAAGGTGAGCTGGCCATTGAGCCTGTTTCCGGTGACCGCATTGCTGTAGTTGTCGACGGCGGATTCTTCTCCGTCGACAACAACAGGGTCGTCATTGTTGCTGACAACGCCCAAATGGGTGACGCGGCTACTGCGGGGATCCGCTAGCACGACCTTGATGAACGATCCTGGTTTTCCGTTCATCGCGTTGGCAACTGCCCTTGCGTTGCTGATTTTTGCACTGTGCCTGTCCGGGGTACGCCGCTTTAACCTGCGGCGTGCCCTGGGCACAGTGGACGCCTCCATTTGCACGGCTGGAAAAAGCTGGCAGATGGGGGTTTGTCGTTATCAGGACAACGACCTGGAGTGGTTCAAGCTGCTCTCGCTCAGTGTCCGTCCCAAATACACTTTCCGGCGCAGCTCGCTGGAACTCGTAGGGCGCCGCAAGCCCACCGAAGCCGAACTCGTCAAGGTGCAGCCTGATTCCGTCATCGTGGAACTCCACTACGAAGGCCAGGAAGTCCTGCTGGCGATGAAGTTCGACGCCTATACCGGACTGTCATCGTGGCTGGAGGCCGGCCCGGTCATCGGTGTTGGCACCTGGCGCTAACGCCGGTGGATTTCGTAGCTGACATCCATCTCACCGACGGACCCATGCTCTGGATTGCCTGGGCAGCCGGAGCCGCTGGGTTCGGCTGGCTGCTGTGGGCCCGCGGACGCCGCTGGGCCCTGAGCGCGGGCGCTGCCCTCCTCCTGTCCGCCGGCGTCGTGGCCGGGGTGCACTGGCTGCTCATCTATGCGTTTTCCACCCTGCCCGAGGTACTCCCGCGCGAAGTGCTCGCGTGGTTTGTGGCAATGGTTTTTGCCCTGTTCCTCTGGGCGCTGCGGCTCTGGAAACTCCGCCGGCCGTCCCCTCCGAAGAGCCGCGGTGCGTGGCGGGGGAGGACCGCCGTGACAGCTGCCATGCTGGGAGTGTTCCTGCTCGGCGCCGTCCAGATCAATGCCTACTTCGGCCTCAACCATACGGTCAGTGATGTCATGGGCACGGCCGTGGCCAGGATCCCGCCGCTCGAATCCGAACTGAAGCGCCAGCCCGCGGCCGCCGCCCCCACTCCCTTGGATACCTGGCGGGCACCGGAGGGATTGCCGGCGGGCGGTGTGCTGCGGACGGCCGTAATCCCCGGCCCCGTGTCGGGCTTCAGCAGCCGCAAGGCCTACATCTACCTTCCTCCCGCCTACCAGGCCGCACCCCGCCCTGCCCTTCCGGTCCTTGTCCTCTTCTCCGGTCAGCCGGGCGGACCATCGGACTGGCTCACCGGAGGGGCGCTGCGCAGCAGGATGGACCGTTTCGCGGCGGAGCACAACGGCGTCGCGCCGGTCGTCGTCGTGGTGGATCCCAACGGAACGGCGTCGGCCAACACGCTCTGCATGGACAGCCGCATCGCCCGGGCCGACACGTTTCTGTCCCTGGATGTGCCGCAGTGGATTGAACAGAACCTGGACATTGATCCGGACCACCGGCAGTGGGCGGCCGGCGGATTCTCCTTCGGAGCCACGTGTGCCATGCAGATGGGCACCCGCCATCCCGACGTCTACGCTTCCGTCCTCGCCTTCTCCAGCGAGCGTGAACCGGCGCTTGCCAAGGAGCGGCACAAGACGGTTGACGCGGCCTTCGGCGGCGACGTGGCGGCCTTTGATGCACAGACTCCCCTGAACATCATGCAGAAGACCCGGTTCGAGGGCCATGCCGTGTACTTCGGCGCCGGTTCCAGGGATCCGGAGTTCATGGCCTACATGGACGAACTCTCCGCAGCCGCGCGCAAGGCAGGCTTCACCGTCCAGGCCCAGCCGGTGGCCAATACAGGTCACTCCTGGGAAGCCGCTTCCAGGGGCCTTCCGGCAGCCCTGGACTTCATGGCGCAGCGATGGGGAATCCTGCCGTGACCAACGAGCGAGTTGCAAGCCGGCCGGAGGCCAAGGACGGTCCCACAGCCGATGGCGGCGTGACGTGGGCCGCTGTCATCCTACGGGCGCTCCGGCGTACGCGGGACCACTTCATGGCGGTGCCGTTTACCCTGGTTGTCCTTGGCCTGTTCCTTGGAACGGGCGCGGCCACCAACAGTTTCCTGTCGGGTCCTCCGGAAGCCCTTCTCGACGTCGCCTCGGTGAACATGACGGCCCTGAAAGGCGGGCAGTGGTGGTCCCTGTTCACATCGCTCTTCTTCGCCACGAACCCCGCGGCCTACCTCACCGCCGCGTCCATGATCCTGTTGCTGCTGGGACTCGCCGAGCGCAGGCTGGGCACGCTGCGGACGGCGGGGTTCTTCTTCGGCGGACAGTTTGCTGCCGTTTCGCTGTTCCTGCTTTTCACCCAGCTCGCCCACTACGCCGGCGACGGCTGGATGGGGCTCATGGTGGACGCCCGGCTCATTGGGCCGTACGCCGCGGTCCTTGCCGCGACGTTGGGGGCCAGCGGACTCGTGCCCACCCTGTGGCAGCGGCGCCTTCGCACCGGCATCGTGTCGGCCTCGCTGCTCCTCGTCCTCTACGTGGGGCATCCGGAGACCGTGGTCGGGTTCCTCGGTGCCTTGGCCGGGCTGGCCACCGGGTGGTGGATCCAGAGCGACCACGGGACCCTCCACCGGCACCGCTCCACCGGCCGCGAGACGCGGAATCTCCTGTCCCTGATCGTTGGCATTTTCGCGGTCGGACCCATCCTGACAGCGGCCGTCCGGAGTCCCACCGGCCCGCTGGCGCTGCTGCGGGACGTGGTCCTGAACCCGTTGCCCACCCTCAGCCAACTGGAGCAGAACTGCGGCGGGACTGTGGACGTGGACTGCCTGGAGATGGGCCGTGCCGGGTTCGCGGGACCCCTGGGCCTTGCCCTGGCCGTGGTACCCGTGCTGCTGCTGCTGATCTGCGCCGACGGGCTCAGACGGGGCCGCGGGCTCGCCTGGCGGATCACCCTCGGCGTCCAGCTGGCCGTCATCGCGTTGTCCGCCGTGTACCTCACGCTCTTTGCGCGGATACCGCACTACCCGTCGCGGCCGCACACGGCTGTGATGGGTTCCGGGTTCGTCCATGTGCTTCCGCTGGTGGCAGTTCCGCTGCTGCTGGTGGTGCTGCTGTGGATCAACCGCCGCCAGTTCCGCGTGGAAACCTCGGCAGCGGACAGGCGGCGCCTGACCCGGGTGCTGGCAGGAACCTGGATGGCACTTGCAGGCACTTACACCATCGCCTGGCTGGCGGCCGGCGGATTAGAGCGCGACGGAGGCCCGTCCGGGCTCGCGGCCGAACTCGCCCGCCAGTATCTGCCGGTGCCCATTCCCAGCCTGTACAACCGGATCTTCCAGGACCGGAATTCGGTTGAGGCCTTCCTGTTTGCCTATTCAGGCATCGCTTTCTGGGCTGTGGCCCTGGCCGGCGTGTGGGTGGCACTCCTCGGGCGGCATCACGGTGCCGGGGCCGGTGTTGAGGAGCGGGACGTTGCCCGCCGGCTGGTGCGCAGGGGCGGCGATTCACTGTCCTGGATGGCCTTGTGGGAGCCCAACAAGTACTGGTTCAGTCCCGCCCGCGACGCCGGTGTGGCCTACCAGCAGCATGGCAGCGTCGCCCTGACGCTGGGCGGTCCGTTCGGAGACCCGGAACTGCGGGAGGAGGCCGCCGCCGGATTCATGCAATATTGCGCCGAGCACGCCCTGGTTCCTTGCTTCTATTCCTGCACTGACGGGCTTTGGCCGATGCTCCAATCGCGGGCGTTCAGCCGGGTAGCCGTGGCACAGGAGACCCGGCTTGCCGTCAGGGAGCTGGAGTTCAAAGGCAAGGAATGGCAAAACGTCCGGACAGCGTTGAACCGCGCCCGGAAAACCGGGGTCACTGCTGTGTGGGGACGCTACAGCGGGTTTCCCGCGGCACTGCGCGCCCAGCTCCTTGAAGTGTCCGAGGAGTGGGCCGCCCAGAAGTCCGTCCCGGAGATGGGTTTCACGCTCGGCGGCATGGACGAACTGATGGACGACGACGTCCTGTGCTGCGCCGCCGTCGACGGGGACGGCAAGGTGCACGGCGTGACCAGCTGGCTCCCGGTATTTGAGGACGGGAGCGTGGTCAGCTGGACGCTCGACTTCATGCGCCGGCGGGAGGACGGGTTCCCCGGCGTCATGGAGTTCCTGATTGCCTCCGCCGTCCTCGAACTGCGGGGTTCGGTTGGGGTCATTTCCCTGTCCGGCTCACCGCTCGCCAAGGAGCCTGCTGACGCGGCGGCGTCCGCCGCGCAGGGGGACCCGGACCGGGTGCCCGACCCGGACCCGAAGCGGGAGAAGGACGGGGAGCCGGAGGGCCTGGCGGCGATCCTTGATGTGGTGGGGCGGGCACTGGAACCCGTGTACGGCTTCCGCTCCCTGGCCACCTTCAAATCCCGCTTCAAACCTGACTACCGTACGCTCTACCTCTACTACCAGGACCCCCTGCAGCTGCCTGCCATTGGCCGGGCGCTGAGCCGCGCCTACCTTCCCGGCCTCTCGGTCCGCCACAGCGCCCGCCTGCTGCGGACATTGGTGAGCTAATTCGGTAACACCGGCCGAGCGTTTTCGGCATCATGTTTTCTGATTCTGAAAACATTTGTGACAAGAAACAATGCGTTGGCAGGCACCGGATAATGACAAAAAATGATCCCCGGCACTAATGCCGGGGATCATTTGATTCGTTGGAGGCCGCCGTCAAGCGGCCCTCCGACGCGGGACTAGACCAGCGTTACACCGGTAGCCTGGGGGCCCTTGGCGCCCTGGCCGATCTCGAACTGAACGCGCTGGTTCTCGTCGAGGGTCTTGAATCCACCGGTCTGGATCTCCGAGTAGTGAACGAAGACATCGCCATCGGAGTCGTCCGGGGTGATGAAGCCGAAGCCCTTTTCAGCGTTGAACCACTTGACGGTTCCCTGTGCCATTTATTTCTCCTCATTGTGGAACTTGCTTAAGTTCGGCACACTTCGTGCCGCACTTGGTCACTCCGCGAGAAGAATCCTGGCTTGCCGCCCGGTGGAACCGGACACTAGCTGACGAAGCTTCGCGCTCGCAACATGTCTTGCGAGCATGAAAAACACCTACACAAAGACTTATATAAGAATTTCATGTGGGTTGCGTCAGGTCAACGGGCAAAACGGGGAATTCGATAAATTTTGCGTAAAGCCCATGTGAACCGCTGCCTTATGACAGTGCGCCGCCCGCGCTATTGGACGGCCGCCAATTCAGAAGAGGCGGGATTCGCTGTCGTCAACGCCGCGCATGGCGTCGTAGTCGAGGGTGACGCAGTCGATGCCGCGGTCGTTGGCGAGCACCTTGGCCTGCGGTTTGATCTGCTGGGCGGCGAAGATGCCGCGGACCGGCGCCAGCAGCGGATCCCGGTTGAGCAGTTCCAGGTAACGGGTCAGCTGTTCGACGCCGTCGATGTCGCCGCGCCTTTTGAGCTCGATGGCCACCGTGGCACCGTCTGCGTCCCGGGCCAGGATGTCCACCGGACCGATGGCCGTGAAGTATTCGCGCCGGATGAGGGAAAAGCCGGTGCCGAGCCGTTCGATCTGATCGGCCAGCAACCGCTGGAGGTCAGCTTCGACGCCGTCCTTGATGAGGCCCGGATCCTGGCCCAGCTCATGGGAGGTGTCGTGCAGCTGCTCATGGATATTGATGATGAGCCGGTCATCGGTCTTGGCGGACTGGACGGTCCACTGCTCGGTGACACCGAGCTCGAGGTCCACCTCGTCGGGCGTGGAGACCCGGAGGCTGGCCGGGGGGCTCATCCAGTTCAGCGGCTTGTACGAGCCGCCGTCGGAGTGCACCAGGACGGACCCGTCCGCCTTGACCAGCAGGAGCCTGGTGGCAAGGGGGAGATGGGCCTTGAGCCGGCCAACATAATCAACAGAACAACGGGCTATGACTAAACGCACCCGGTAAACACTACCGTCTGGGCCCAAGGCAGGAACAACGCGGGGTCAGGGCCTGGGGCAGAATGGAGGCATGCCCCGTTCCAACCGCCCCCGCCGTGCCGCCTCCGGAAAATTGGGACAGGCCAGCCGCAAACACGCCGGCGGCCCCGTGCCGGAGCTGGACCTCGAACGTGCCCGGTCCGGCATCGCCCGGCGGGAAAGCGCCCCCGACGGCGAGTGGATGGTCCGCACCATGACGGCCAAGCGGGCCGAAAAGTCCTACATCTGCCCGGGCTGCTCCACAGCGGTCCTCCCCGGCGTGGAGCACCTCGTGGTCTGGTCCGAGGATCACCTGTTCGGCGCGGCGGCCGGCCTTTCGGAACGGCGCCACTGGCACTCCAACTGCTGGACGTCACGCACGTACCGCTATCGCTAAGCTGTTAGTCATGACTTTTGACCCGGCGTCGTTCGTATTCAGCCAGCCTTCCGAAGCAACCGCCATCCGTGCTTCGACAGTTCTTCCGGCCCGCCGGGAGAACGTGGAAATACGCACCGAAGACGGTCACGTCCTCGTCGGCGAACTCGCCGTCCCGGAATCCGGCGACATCACCGCCACGCTGATCACGCTGCATCCGCTGCCCACCCACGGCGGGTTCATGGACTCGCACGTGTACCGCAAAGCGTCCTACCGGCTGCCCGCGCTGGCCGGTGTGGCCGTCCTCAGGTTCAATACCAGGGGAACCAGTTCGCCCCGCGGCACCAGCGAAGGACGGTTCGAAGAGGGCATCGGCGAACGGCTCGACGTCGAGGCGGCCGTCAGGTTCGCCGCTGGCCGGAACCTGCCCAACCGCTGGCTCGTGGGCTGGTCGTTCGGCACCGAGCTGGCTCTTATGTACGGGGCGACGGAACCGGTGGCCTCGAAGGTGGAAGGCGCCGTGCTGCTTTCACCGCCGCTGCACCGGGCCACGGATGTTCACCTGAAGGAGTGGGCGGCCGCAGGCAAGCCCCTGAAGGTGCTGGTTCCCGAACACGACGACTACCTCCAGCCGGCCGCCGCCGCCGAGCGCTTCAGCCTGGTGCCGCAGGCGGACGTGGTGGGGGTCGACGGCGCCAAGCACCTGTGGGTGGGGGAGAAGTACGCTGCCCGGGTGCTGAACGAAATCGTCGACGAGGTCACGGAGCGCGGCGCAGGCCCGGACGGCCTGCCCCAGGAATGGAACGGACCCGTGGCCACGGCCGCGCCGTAGGACGGAACCGCTACACAACAGGACAGCCGCCGCGTGGACCCACGGGGCGGCTGTCCTGTTTCCTGGCGGAATCCCTGGTCAGTGCTTGTCCTGGCGGACGATGAAGATTTCCTTCACGAGCAGCATGACCGCCGCGGCGGTGGGAATGGCGATCAGGGCGCCGAGCACGCCCAGGAGGCTGCCGCCCGCGATCACGGAGATGACGGCAACGGCGCCGGGCACGGCCACAGCTTTCTGCATGATGCGGGGGGAGATGAAGTACGCCTCGAACTGCAGGTAGGCAAAGTAGCAAATGGCATAGACAACGGCGGTCTGCCACCCTGCGGTGAGGGCGATCAGCGTGACCAACACGCCTGCGATCATTCCGCCGACCAAGGGGATGAAGGCCAGCAGCGCCACAACGAACGCCAGCAGAACGGCAAAAGGGACGCCAACAATGGACATCACGATGAACGCAAAGGTCGCGTTGACGAGGGCAACGCAGGCCTGGCCGATGACGTAGTTGCCCACGGAACCGGTGATCTCTTCCGAAAGGGCTTCCACCCGTACCCGGCGGGAGCGGGGTGCCAGCCGGTAGCCCCACTTCTTCATGGCGGGAAGGGCAGCAAGGAAATATAGGCTCAGCACGAGGACAATAAGGGTTCCGAAGAGCCCGTTCGCCACCGTGGACCCGAAACCGACGACCCCTCCGAAGATGCCACCCACAGCATCCGGATTGTTAACGAACTTTTCCAGCTCCTGCGTGATGCGCTCCCGCACGCCAAACTGGTCGTCGAGGCTGCGGAAGAAGTCCGAATCGATGAAGTCCTGGATCCAGCGGGGCGCTTCCTGCACAATCTGGGTCACCTGCTGGACGATGGTGGGGATCAGCGTGGCAAAGAATCCGACGACGGCGGAGACAAGGACGGTGACCGACACCAGGATGCCGACGGGCCGCGGCAGCTTGCGCCCTTCCAGCCAGCGCACCACCGGGTCCAGGCCCAGGGCGATGAAGAGCGCGGTCACAATCCACAGCAGGAGCTGCGTGGTGTTGGACCCGATCCAGTAGACGAGCAAGGCCAGTCCGACGCCGACGGTCCCCATGAATCCCATATAAAGGGGATGCTGGGATGACATGCGCGGACCGGGATGGCCGAAGCGGGTACCGGTCTCGGTTTCGGGGGTGATGGAGTCCTCCGCGGACTCCGGCGGCATCTCGAAGCGCAGCCGGGGCTGGGCGCCGGGAATGGGCGTCCGCAGCCTGCGTACCACCGCCGCCGCCAGGTCCGGCAGCCGCCGTCTGCGTTTGTGTTGCCTGCCGTCCGTTACACCTTCCTGGGCACCGGATCCCGTGATGTCTTCCTGTCCTGGGGTGGACGAATCCGTGTGTTCAGTCACTGCGTTTTGGGGCCCTTTACCGTCTGTGGCACCGCCTTTGCGGGCCTTGTGATGATCATCGCAAACACTATCAGCAGGCCTGTCAGCGCCCCGTTTTCCTGCGGTCGCGGCCAGTTGCCCTAGGCTGGGAACAAAGCCCCGATCTGACTCATTGGTAACAAAACGGTTACTATTGAAAGTAAACCCCCGCTGATGATAGGTATCCTTTTGCGTTTCAAGACTGCAGTTGCACTAGTGCTGCTCGGCCTCCTAACACTGCTGGCCGGCGTAGGACAGAAGACCATCTGGGCCCCGGCCGAGACCGTTACAGCCTCGGCGCCCACCGACGGCACCGCCGCACCACTTACCGTCATTGACCAGAAGTTGAGGACCCTTCACGGGGGAACGGTCAAGATCAACGTCAAGGGCGAAGGCAGCTTCATGCTGGCCGCCGGCCGTCCCGACGACGTGGATGCCTGGGTCGGCAAGACGGCCCACAACACGGTCTCCGGTGTTGCCGAGGACAACAAGTCCCTCCAGCTGGCCCACACGGACGGCGAAGCCGCCGCACCGTCGCCCGCCGGTTCCGATCTGTGGGTCTCCTCGGAGAACGCCAGCGGTGAGCTGAACTACACCTGGAGTGCCCCGGCCGACGGCGACTGGTCGCTCCTGCTGGCCTCGGACGGCACCAAGCCGGCGCCGTCGTCTATCTCCATGACGTTCCCCAATGACACGTCCACTCCGTGGGCCGTGCCGTTGATGGTCCTTGGCGGCCTCCTGATGCTGGCCGGACTGGCGCTGCTGGTGCTCAAGCCCAAGGGCGGCAAGCCCGCCGACATTGGCGGGGAGGACACCGGCGAATCCCTGAAGGACAGACTCATCCGGCGTGCCCGTGCAGTCCGCCCGGCCGACAAGACGGCGCCCACAGCCCCTTCGCCTGTTGAAAAGCAGCCCGGCGGCGCCAGCTCCACCGCCACCTTCAGCACGAGGCGCGCAGGCGTGGCCATGGCCGCGCTCGCTGCCACGATCGTTGCCGGCACGGGCGTAGCCGCCCAGGCCACCACCCCGGCCCCTTCGCCGTCAGCCAGTGCAGCCGCCGGGGCGGACACCGCCGCGGACTCGCCGGTGCTGCTGGACGCCCAGTTCCGCCGGATCCTGGAGCAGGTTTCCAGCACGGTGGATGCCGGCGACGCCGCCAAGGATGCCGCGAAGCTCAAGTCCCGCGTTGACCGCACCGAACTCGAGGTCCGCACGCAGAACTACAAGATCCGCTCGCAGGTTGGCGCCTACGAGGCGCGCATGCCCGTCCGCGCCACCAAGCTGCTGACCACCGTTGTCACCAGCAAGCGCGCCTGGCCCCGTTCGGTCATGGCCGTCACCCAGGGTGAAGGCAACGTTGTGCCCCAGCTGCTGACCCTCGTGCAAAAGTCCCCGCGCGAGAACTACAAGCTCGTGGAGACCACGCCGCTGCAGCCCGGCACCACGTTCCCCGCCATCGGACGGGACGGCACGGAAACCCTGGCCGCCGACGACAAGTCAGGCCTGCTCTACAGCGGCGAGGAAGCCCTTGCCGGACTCGGGGACCGCCTGACCAAGGCCGATTCGACGTTCAAGGACAAGCTCGTGGAGGGTCAGTCCTCGCCGTATATCGCCGACACCCTTGCGTACCAGGCCGACGTCGCCAAGACCGGAGTCGACGGCAACTTCAGCTTCACGCACAAGGTGGCACCCGAGGAAACGGTGGTGTTCCGCACCGCAGACGGCGGCGCCCTGGTCCTTGGCCGCCTGAACTTCGCCTTCGACGGAACTCCCAAGGCCGAAGGGGACAAGCTCGCGATCGGTGACGACGCAGCCGTCCTGGCCGGGGGCAAGGAAACGAGCTCCGGCATGGTGCTCAACTTCGCCGAGTCCATGGCGGTTTACATCCCGCCGACCGGATCCAAGGACCCGATGAAGCTCGTGGCCGCCACCCGCGGACTCGTCGGAGCAACCTTCAAGTAGCGCCTGCTCCGGGTATGACCAGCAGCGGCCGGAGTGGCTAGAGTGGAGGCTATGAGTTCGCCAGCCTCCCGTCCAGTCCCTCCAGCCGCTGCCAGCCAGCTCAACCTGCGTGGCGCCGTCGACCTTTCCAGCCTGAAACAGCGCCCTGCGCCACCGGCGGGAGGGCAGCCGCCCGCCGGCGGGCAGTCTTCTGCCGGGCAGCCGGGGGCCGTGCCGCCGTCGGCGCCTGCCGAGGGGGCGGCGCCGGACACCGGCGGGCAGCCGCTACGCGTCGACGTCACCGAGGCAAACTTCCAGCAGCTCGTTGAACTGTCCGCGCAGGTGCCAGTGGTGTTCGGCCTCTGGGCAAGCTATTCGCCCGCCTCGGGCGAGCTGATCAGCGTCCTTGAGGACATCGTCAACAGCTATGGCGGACGCCTGGTCCTGGGTGCCGCAGACATCGACGCATTCCCGCAGCTTGCCCAGGCCTTCCAGGTCCAGGCAGTCCCGACGGCCGTGGCCGTGGTGAAGGGACAGCCGGTGCCGCTGTTCCAGGGCGGAGCCGACGAACAGCAGGTGCGCAGCCTGCTGGATGAACTGCTGAAGGTCGCGGCCGCCAACGGCGTCACCGGCAGCCTCGGCGGCGCCGGAGCCGCACCCGCCGACGCCGAACCTGCCCCGCTGCCCCCGCTGCCCCCGCTGCACCAGGCAGCCTACGACGCCATTGAGGCCGGAGACTACGCCGCTGCGGCCGCTTCCTACCGGCAGGCGCTGCTGGAAATGCCCGCGGACGCGGAAGCCAAAGCCGGCCTCGCCCAGGTGGAACTGATGGAGCGCCTGCAGTCGCTGACCGGTCCGGACGGCGATGCGCTCCGCCAGCTCGCCGCTGATCAGCCGGACAACCTCGATGCCCAGCTGGGCGTGGCGGACCTGGATATTGCCGGTGGACACATCGACGACGCACTGGGCCGGATCGTCGGTTTCATCGGCCGGAACTTCGGCCCGGAGCGCGAGACCGCACGGGTCCGGCTTCTGGATCTCTTCGAGGTGGTGGGCCCGTCCGATGAACGCGTCGCCAAGGCACGGCAGGGGCTGGCGCGGGTGCTCTTCTAATGCCCCCGGCCCTCTTTTCACCGCTGGAGCTCCGTTCACTGACACTGCGCCACCGCGGGTGGGTCTCGCCCATGTGCCAGTACAGCTGCGGCCCTGACACCGGCGAAGGCGTACCCCACGACTGGCATCTCATGCACCTCGGGTCCTTCGCGGCCGGGGGAGCGGCGCTGATCCTCACCGAGGCTGCGGCAGTCAACGCAGCCGGCCGGATCAGCCCCATGGACGCCGGAATCTACAACGACGAGCAGGCAGCCGGCTGGGAACGGATCACGGCGTTTGTGCACCGCCACGGCGCGGCGGACGCCAAGATCGGCACCCAGCTGGCGCACGCGGGCCGCAAAGCCTCGACCTACTGGCCCTTCTCGGGGAAGCGCGGTTCAGTGCCGGCGTCCGACGGCGGCTGGGAGACTGTGGGGCCGGGCACCTCGGCGTTCGACGGGTACGCGGCACCCGGCGCCATGACCGCGGCGGAAATTGACGGCGTCATCGCGGACTTCGCCGCGGCCGCCGTCCGGGCCGTCGACGCAGGGTTCGACACGATCGAAATCCACGGCGCCCACGGTTATTTGCTGCATCAGTTCCAGAGCCCGCTCATCAACGACCGTGCTGACGAATGGGGCGGCGACGAGTCCGGACGGAACCGGCTGACCCTGGCCGTGGTGGACGCGGTGCGCAACGCCATCCCCGATTCGATGCCGCTGCTGCTGCGGATCTCCGCATCGGACTGGGCCGAAGGCGGGATCGACGCCGCGGCATCGGTCCGTTTGGCCGGAGCGGCCGCCGAACACGGCGTGGACCTGGTGGACGTGTCCAGCGGGGGAGCGGTGGCGCACCAGCAGATTCCCGCCGGTCCCGGCTACCAGACAGGTTTCTCGTCCCGGATCCGGCGCGAGGCAGGCGTCCGCACCGGCACCGTGGGGCTCCTGACCTCGGCAGGGCAGGCGGAACACGCCGTCGCCACCGGCCAGGCTGACGGGGTCTTCATTGCGCGCGCGGCACTGCGCGACCCGCACTGGTGGCTTCGGGCCGCCTTCGAGCTCGGCCACGAGCTCCCGTGGGCCCCGCAGTATGAACGGGCCATTCCCCGCCATTCTTTCTAGGAAGTAACCCTTTCGGACGATCCTCCCGGGACATCCGGGAGACTACGCTGGCACCATGACTGAACCGCAACCCGGGCCTGATCCGTCCGCCGGCCCTCAGCAGCATCCCGTTCCAGCCCTTGCCATCCGCGGCCTTGCGAAACGCTTCGGCGGCAAGATCGCAGTCGACGGCATCAGCCTCGACGTGCCGGCAGGGTCCTTCTACGGGATTGTGGGTCCCAACGGCGCCGGCAAGACCACCACGCTGTCCATGGCCACGGGGCTCCTCCGGCCCGACTTCGGCACCGCCCTGGTGCACGGCGTCGACGTCTGGGCAAGGCCGCTCGAAGCCAAGAAGCTCATGGGCATCCTTACCGACGGCGTGCGGCTGTTTGACCGGCTCACGGGGGAACAGCTTGTGAGCTATGCGGGGCTGCTCCGCGGGATGGACAAAGACGTGGTGTCCGTCAGGGTGGCGGAACTGCTGGCCGCGCTTGACCTTAGCGCCGACGCCGGAACCCTGGTGGTGGACTATTCAGCCGGCATGACCAAGAAGATCGCCCTGGCCTCCGCCCTCATCCACGCCCCCAGGCTGCTGGTACTCGATGAACCGTTTGAATCGGTGGACCCGGTCTCCGCGGCGAACATCCGGGACATCCTGGACCGCTACGTTGCATCCGGCGGGACGGTGATCGTCTCCAGCCACGTTATGGACCTGGTCCAGCGGATGTGCGACCACGTGGCTGTGGTTGCCGCGGGCCGGGTGCTCGCGGCCGGCACGGTGGAGGAAGTCCGCGCCGGCGCCTCCCTGGAGGACCGGTTTGTCCAGCTGGTGGGCGGCCGAAGCCAGACGGAGGGCCTGGAATGGTTGCGCACCTTCTAAGGCTGAAAATCACGCTCCTGCGCAACAGCCTCCGGCGCAGCCCCTGGCAGCTGCTGGGACTGATCATCGGCGGGCTGTATGCCGTCGGGATCGCCGGTTTCTTCGGCGTGGCACTGGTGCTGCTCCGGACGGCTGAGCTGGAGCTTGCCCAGACCGTGGTGGTGCTGGGCGGTTCCGCCGCCTTCCTGGGCTGGGCCATCGTCCCTGTTGTTGCCTCCTCCGCCGACATGACCCTGGACCCGGCACGCTTCACCACCGCGGCAGTGCCCATGCCGCAGCTGCTGGCCGGGCTTGCCCTCGGCGGACTGATCGGGATCCCCGGCATCGCCACCGCCCTCGTCGCGCTGGCCACGGTGGGCACCTGGAGCAGGGGAGTGCCTGCTGTTCTGGCTGCCATGTTGGGTGCCGTCCTTGGTGTGATGACCTGCGTTGTCCTCTCCAAAGTTGTGACGACGGCGACGGCGGGCCTGGCGTCCTCCCGGCGGTTCAAGGATGTCAGCGCCCTCGCCTTTATGGTTCCGCTGATGTTTATGGGGCCGCTGGCGGCATTTGTTGCCCAGGGAGCTTCAGGCTCCGCCGGCTTCCTGGCCGATCTCGCACGGGTTCTGGCGTGGACGCCGGCAGGCGCAGCGTGGTCGCTCGGCGGAGACGCCGCCGCGGGTCACTACGGACCGGCCGTCCTGAAACTCCTCATCGCGCTGGCAACCCTGGCCGGCCTGGCCTGGTGCTGGAAGGTGCTCCTGCAGCATGCCCTCGTCACCCCGCCCTACACGGCCGGCGGCAAGAAGCGCGCCGGAAGAATGGGGCTGTTCGCAGTGATGCCGGCGACGCCCACGGGTGCTGTTGCGGCGCGCTCGCTGACCTATTGGCTTCGCGATCCCCGGTATTCAGGTTCACTGGTGGTCATTCCGCTGCTGCCCGTCCTGCTGTTCTTCCAGGCGAGCCAGACCGGTGACTACGGAGTGCTTGCGATTACCGGCCCGCTGGCGGCGTTCCTGCTGGCCTGGTCGATTTCCGCGGATGTCTCGTACGACAACACCGCGTTTGCCCTCCATCTGTCCAGCGGCGTCCGTGGTGTCCACGACAGGTTGGGGCGGGCCCTTGCGTGCCTGGCGTTCGCACTCCCGATCGTGCTGGTCTTCAGCATCGGCCCGTTCTTCTTCACCGGGGACTGGGAATGGCTTCCGTCGCTGCTCGGACTGTCCCTTGGCATCCTGTTCACCGGGCTGGGCCTGGCGTCCGTTGTTTCGGCGCGGTACACCGTTGCGGTTCCGCTTCCGGGCGACAGCCCGTTCAAGAAGCCCCCGGGAAATGTCGCCCAGACCATGGCCGTGCAGTTCGGCGGGATGGGCGTGCTGCTGGTGCTGGTGCTGCCGGAAGCGGCGCTGTTCATCGCGCAGTCAATCACGGGCAGCATGGTATCCGGATGGATCAACCTTGTGCTGGGTCCGGTCCTCGGACTGGCCCTCTTCGTGGCAGGCGTCCGCCTCGGCGGCAAGTGGCTTGACGCGCGCGGCCCGGAACTGCTGGCCCAGCTCGCAGTCAACCGCTAGGCCGGCCCGGGGCATGATGTAGTAATAGGGACGCGGAAAGGCGGTTGGCCATGGAAATCGTGATTCTTCCGGGGAGCAAGCAGATCGGAGCCCTGGCGGCGGACGCCGTCGAGGACCTGCTGCGCCGGAAACCGGACGCTGTCCTGGGCCTTGCCACCGGGTCCTCCCCGTTGCCGGTCTACGACGAACTTGCCCGCAGGCACGAACAGGATGGCCTCGACTTCAGCAGGGCACACGGCTTTGCCCTGGACGAGTACGTGGGCCTTGAGCCGGGGCATCCGCAGTCCTACCGGGAAGTGATCCGGCGGGAGTTCACGGACCGCGTGAACATTGCTCCGGAGAACGTCCACAGCCCCGATGGCTCGGCGGCTGACATCCCGGCCGCCTGCCAGGCGTATGAAGAAGCCATCAAGGCGGCCGGAGGCGTGGATCTGCAGCTGCTGGGGGTGGGGACCGACGGCCACATCGGGTTCAACGAGCCGGGCTCGTCCCTGGTGTCGAGGACCCGGATCAAAAGCCTGATCGAACAGACGCGCCGGGACAATTCCCGGTTCTTCAAGAGCATCCATGATGTTCCCCACCATGTGCTCACCCAGGGGCTGGGCACCATCATGGACGCCCGCCACGTGATCCTCATTGCAACCGGCGCCCAGAAAGCACAGGCTGTCCGGGACCTCGTGGAGGGTCCGGTCGCCGCCATCTGCGCCGCGTCCGTGCTCCAGATGCATCCGCATGCCACAATCCTGGTGGATGAGGCCGCTGCGTCGTCGCTCCGGCTGGCCGACTACTACCGCCACACCTATGACAACAAGCCCGGGTGGCAGGGCCTGTAGCCGCGGGGTTCAGTTTTTTGTCCGGGACAACGGCTAAGATGGATGCCATGACTAGCATGACGGATCCCCTCGAAAACGACCCGATGCGTGAGCTTTCCGGAGCAGGAACGTCCACTGCCACTATCGAGCGCGAGGAACTGCGCCAGGAAGTGGAGCCCGGTGACCGGGAACGGTTCTCCCACTACGTGCGCAAAGAGAAGATCATGGAATCGGCCGTGACGGGCGACCCTGTCATCGCACTGTGCGGCAAGGTGTGGACCCCCGGCCGCGATCCGCAGAAGTTCCCGGTCTGCCCAGAATGCAAAGAGGTCTACGAAGGCCTGCGTCCCGGCAACGACGGCGGCAAGGGCCCGGGCGACGATTCCGGCAAGTAGCCGGCGCTTCCCTGCGGTCACCCATTCCTTGAGGTGACCGTGCCCGGCCAGGGCAACAAATCACGGTGCGCTATTCCCTGCTGCGCGCGTCCCGTGACGTGATGATCGTGGTTACCGGACCAGTGCGGCTCTTCCGGAACAGATTGGTGTTTATGTTTATGTGTCTTTCGCTGACGGCTGCCGCAACGCGGGGAATTGAGGGCTCTGCGTGACGGAGACACTCTTTGGCGGGCCAACGCTGCCACCGGCCTACCCCGAACGGGCAGCGTGGGGAACCGCGCAGAAGCTCCGGGCCTGGCAGCAGGAAGCGCTTGACCGCTATTTTGCGACCGGCCCCAAGGACTTCCTGGCCGTCGCAACACCCGGAGCAGGAAAGACCACCTTCGCCCTCCGTGTGGCCTCGATGCTGATCGAAGCCGGCACCGTGAACCGGGTGACCATCGTGGCGCCCACGGACCACCTGAAACGCCAGTGGGCTGATGCGGCGGCCCGGGTGGGGATCGCGATCGACCCCAACTTCAAGAACTCGGACGGGCAGCACGGCCGCGGCTTCATCGGTGTGGCGGTCACCTACGCCCAGGTGGCCAGCAAGCCCATGCTGCACCGCGCGAAGACTGAGGCTGCCCGGACCCTGGTGATCCTCGACGAGATCCACCACGGCGGCGAAGCCCTGTCCTGGGGTGATGGCCTCCGTGAAGCCTTTGATCCGGCAGCACGCCGCCTTTCGCTGACGGGAACGCCGTTCCGCTCGGACACTTCGCCCATTCCGTTCGTGGAGTACGCCGAGGACCGGGACGGCATCCGCCGCTCCAAAGCCGACTACACCTACGGCTACGGGAACGCCCTCCGTGACCACGTGGTCCGTCCGGTCATGTTCATGGCCTACTCCGGTCAGATGCGCTGGCGCACCAGCGGCGGCGAGGAGATGGCCGCTTCCCTGGGCGAGACGGCCGTGACCAAGGACATCATTTCGCAGGCCTGGCGCACCGCCCTCAACCCGGCAGGCGAATGGATCCCGGCCGTGCTGGCCGGGGCGGACAAGCGCCTGAGCGAGGTCCGCCGGACCGTGCCCGACGCCGGCGGCCTGGTGATCGCCACCGACCACGACGACGCCCGCGCCTACGCCGGCCAGCTGAAGAAGATCACCGGCGAATCGCCCACCGTGATCCTTTCCGACGACGCCAAGGCATCCAGCAAGATCGAGGAATTCACCGCCAGCGAAAAGCGCTGGATGGTTGCCGTCCGCATGGTGTCCGAAGGTGTGGACGTGCCCCGGCTTTCGGTGGGCGTCTACGCGACTTCCACGTCCACGCCGCTCTTCTTCGCCCAGGCCGTGGGCCGGTTCGTGCGTGCCCGGAAGCGGGGCGAGACGGCCTCCGTGTTCCTGCCCTCCGTTCCGCAGCTGACCGCGCTGGCGAACTCGATGGAGGCCGAACGGGACCATGCCCTGGACCGGCCGGAGAAAGAGGACGGCGACGGCCTGTTCAATCCGGAGGACTCGCTGATGGAGGAGGCCAACCGGGAGGACAAAGCCTCCGACAGCCTCACCAAAGGCAAGTTCGAGGCCCTGGACTCGCAGGCACTGTTCGACCGGGTGCTGTTCGACGGCGGCGAGTTCGGCACCGGCGGCGACATCGGATCAGATGACGAACTGGACTTCCTCGGCATCCCGGGTCTCCTGGACGCCGAGCAGGTGGGCACGCTGCTGCGCCAGCGCCAGCACGAGCAGCAGAGCCGCAAGAAGCTCAGGTCCACGGAGCCCGTTGCCGCCCCTGCCGTGCCGGACCACCGGATGCTGATGGACCTCCGCAACGAACTGGCAAAGAACGTGGCTGCCTGGTCCGCCCGGACCGGAACGCCGCACGGCGTGGTGCACACCAAGCTCCGCACCGTCTGCGGCGGCCCGCCGGTGGCGCAGGCCAACGAGGAACAGCTGCAGGCCAGGCTGCGGAAGCTTCAGGACTGGTTCATCGGCCGCAAGTAGGGCCGGCCATCAACGAAGGGCCGGCTCAGGCCAGGTCCACGCCGCCCAGTTCCATTTCGGCGTAGGCGTCGTCGAGGTCGTCGGCGATCCCGGCCGTCAGGTCCCGGATCACCGTCACGGAGTAGCCTGCCTGCACGGCATCCAGGGACGTGGCCATCACGCAGTAGTCGGCGGCGAGGCCCACGATCACCACGTCTTCCACGTCATGGCTCTGCAGCCAGTCGTCCAGGCCGATCGCATCCTCGTCGGCGAATGAACTGGCGGTGAACGCCACCGCGTCGTCCGGCAACGGCAGGGCCCCGGGCTTGCGGTCACCTGTCGGGACGGCGTCCTCGGGGGCAAGGATGCCCTCGAAACCGGAGTAGGCGGCCGTGAACTGGCCCTTCTGGAAATAGGCCTGGATGTACTCGGTGTCCAGGTCCGGATGCAGTTCCGCGCCCTTGGTGCCGGCCACGCAGTGCGGCGGCCAGGTGTCAATGAAGTCGGGTTTCTCCGCGAAGTGCAGGCCGGGTTCGATGTGCCAGTCCTGAGTCGCCACGATGTGGTCGAACTGGCCGTGATGGGCATCGACGTACTCGCTGATTGCCCCGGCAACCTCAGCACCGCCCTTGACGGCGAGGGAGCCTCCTTCGCAGAAATCGTTCTGGACATCAACAATGATCAGGGCGCGGGACATCAGTTCTCCTCGTAGATGGTGGGGATGGCCGGTTCGCCGCGCTGCAGGCGGTTGACCACGGCGGGCAGTTCCGCCATGGAGTCCACGTGCCGCTGCCGGGCGCGGAACACGCCCTCCGTTCCGGTCCAGCCGGGGAGCAGCTCGCCGTTCTTGATGAACTGCTGCAGCAGCTGGCGGTCGTTGCCGTCGTCTTCGGGCCGGTGTCCCACCCCGACGATCTCCTGGGTGGCGACGCCCCGCTCGTTGAGCCGTCGCAACGCGTACTTCCGGCCGCCCTTGCTCGCCTTGTTCTTGGCGGCCTTGGCCACCGAAACGAATTCCCCGGCGTCATCCGTGCGGCTGACGAGTTTGTACACCATGCTCGCAGTCGGGGCACCGGAACCGGTGACCAGCGAGGTGCCGACGCCGTAGGAATCAACCGGTGCCGACTGCAGTGCTGCGATGGCGTATTCATCCAGGTCCGAGGTGACCACAATCTTGGTGTTCTCGTTGCCAAGGTCGTCCAGCAACTGCCGGACCCACTGGGCCTGCGCCACGAGGTCCCCGGAGTCCAGCCGGACTGCCCCCAGCTTGGGGCCCGCAAGGTCAACGGCCGTGCGGACGGCCGTTTCGACGTCGTACGTGTCCACCAGCAGCGAGGTTCCGCTGCCGAGCGAGGCGATCTGCGCCTCGAACGCTTCCCGTTCGGTGTCGTGGAGGAGCGTGAAGGAGTGGGCGGCGGTGCCCACGGTCTTGATGCCGTAGCGCCGCCCGGCTTCCAGGTTGGAGGTGCTGTCGAAGCCGGCGATGACGGCTGCGCGGGCGGCCGCGGCCGCGGATTCCTCCTGGGTCCGCCGGGAGCCCATCTCGATGCAGGGCCGGGTGCCTGCTGCAGTGATCATCCGGGACGCTGCGGAGGCGATGGCGCTGTCGTGGTTGAGCACCGAGAGAATGTACGTCTCCAGGATGCAGGCCTCTGCGAACGTTGATTCCACAATCAGGATGGGGGAGTGGGGGAAATATGCTTCGCCCTCCGCGTAACCCCAGATATCGCCGGTGAAACGGAACCCGGCCAGGTAGTCCAGGGTTTCGGCGTTGACCACTCCGGTGCTCCGGAGGAAATCCAGCTCAGGGCCGCCGAAGCGGAAGTCCGCGATGCCCTCCAACAACCTGCCCGTTCCGGCCACGACCCCGTAGCGGCGGCCGTCCGGAAGCCGGCGGGCGAACGCCTCAAACACCGACTTCCGGTGCGCGGCGCCGGAATGCAGGGCCGCCTGGAGCATGGTCAGCTCGTAGTGGTCGGTGTACAAAGACGTGCGGGGATGGTCCCAGCCAGCAGAGGTACTCACGAATTCACTCTAGTGCGCATCGCCCTAGAATGGACAGATGACCCTAAGCGTTGCGCTCGGCCCTGACACCCAGGAGAGCACCCAGACCGGAACAGTGACGTCCACCGACGCCCTGACGGCCCCGGACATTCCCTGGAACCTGGTGATCTGGAATGATCCCGTCAATTTGATGAGCTACGTGAGCTATGTCTTCCAGAGCTACTTCGGCTATTCGGAGCCCAAGGCCAACAAGCTCATGATGGAGGTCCACAAGAAGGGACGCTCCATCGTGGCGCACGGCAGCAAGGAACAGGTGGAGCAGCACGCCGTCGCCATGCATGGCTTCGGCCTGTGGGCAACGGTGGAGAAAGCCACCGGCGGCGGCAAAGACGGCGGATCCGGCAAGGGTAAAGGCAAACGTGGCTAAGGCATTCAAATACGGACTCAAAGGCATTACCGGGTACCTGGAACCCGCGGAACGGGAACTGCTGCGCAGCCTGATTGACGACGTCATCTCCATGCTCGAGCCGGCGGAAAGTGCCAGCGAAGATCCGCTGACCGCCCTGATCGGGCTGGACATGAATGTCCAGGAACCGTCGGACCGCGCGCTGCGGCGGCTGCTGCCCAACGTCACGAAGAACGACGACGCCGCCTCCCTGGAGTTCCGCCAGCTCACCGAACGCTCACTGCGGGAAAACAAGATCGGCGCCCTGCGGGCGGCGGCGCTGGGGCTGGACACCAATGACGTGGTTCTTTCACCCGCCGATGCCCGGCTCTGGTCCCAGGCGCTCAACGACGTGCGGCTTGTCCTGGCCGAACGGCTGGACATCCGGGACGACGCCGACGCCGACCACGTCCACACCATGCAGGACTGGTCCCAGGCCGAAGACGTGGAAAGCTACCTGGCGCTGGTGTACAACTTCACCACGTGGCTGCAGGAATCGCTGGTGCAGGCCATGCTCCAGTCCATGGAATCGCGCGGCTGACCGGAAGCGTGTGCCCCCGGCGGCCCGTCACGCAAGTGTGACCCATCCGACATGAGTCGGACGACACAATGTGATGGCCGCACCAACAGGGAAGCCCTATCCTCGAATAATCATGACAACAGCCTCGAGCACGGATCCGGCAGCGGGAGCTGCGGCGGATTCCCCAGCGATCAGCACGGACAACAGCCCCATGGGCTCGCGGCCTATCGGCATCTTCGACTCCGGAGTCGGTGGGCTGACTGTGGCGCGGTCCATCATCGACCAGCTGCCCAACGAGTCGATCCTCTATGTGGGCGACACCGCCAACGGCCCGTACGGACCGCTGCCCATCGCCGAGGTCCGGGCCAACGCCCTGGGCGTGATGGATGAGCTGGTCGATTCCGGCGTCAAGCTGCTGACCATCGCGTGCAACTCCGCCTCCGCCGCCGTGCTGCGGGATGCCCGTGAACGGTACACGGCGCGTTACGGGATCCCGGTCATCGAAGTGATCCAGCCGGCCGTGCGCCGGGCCGTGGCCGCCACCCGGAGCGGGCGTGTGGGCGTCATCGGGACGTCCGCGACCGTGGGCTCCCGCGCCTACGAGGACACCTTCGCCGCCGCCCCGGACCTGCACATCACGTCCGTGGCCTGCCCGGCTTTCGTCAGCTACGTGGAAGCCGGCGTTACCACCGGCCCGGAACTGCTGGCCGTCGCCCGGGAGTACCTTGAACCGCTCCGCGCGGCAGGCGTGGATACCGTCGTCCTCGGCTGCACGCATTACCCGCTGCTCACCGGAGTCATCTCGTACGTCATGGGCGAGGACGTCACGCTGGTCTCCAGCGCGGAGGAAACAGCCAAGGACGTGTACCGGGCACTCGTCTCGCACGATCTGCAGCGGACACTCGAGGCACCGCCGCAGCACCACTTCATCGCCACCGGGGAAGCAGGCCAGTTCGAAACCCTGGCAAGGCGCTTCCTGGGCCCGGAAGTGCTCAGTGTGCGGCACGTGGACCATGTCGCCGCACAGTACCCCACGGGCAGCCTGGCCAGAATAACGCCGGAGATGATCGCGGCCGCCCAGGCCGGCGCCGCCCGGCCACGGCTCTCCAACTTCGTCAGCGGATCCGCGGCCGGAGGTTCCCGCCTGTGAAGCTGACCATTGTTGGCTGCACCGGGTCCTTCCCGGGACCCGGCTCCCCGGCGTCGTGCTACCTGCTGACCGCCCACGACGGCGAGCGGACCTGGAAGATCGTGATGGACCTTGGCAGCGGGGCCCTCGGTGCAATCCAGCGGTACACGGACCTGGAGGACATCGACGCGATCTTCCTCACGCACCTCCACCCGGACCACTGCATGGACCTGTGCGGCCTCCATGTGGCTGTGCGGTGGAAGCCGGGCGGCTGGGGGCGTGACCGGATTCCGGTCTGGGGCCCTGCCGCCACGGCGGACCGGATGGCCACGGCGTACGGGCTGGAGCTTGACCCCGGCATGCACGAGGAATTCGACTTCACCAACTGGACTGAACGGCAGTCCGTCACAGTCGGTCCGTACACCGTGACGCCGTTCGCAGTGAACCACCCCGTGGAGGAGGCCTACGCCCTTCGGGTGGAAGTCACCGAACCGTCCGACAACGGCGTTCCGGTCACCCGGGTGCTCACCTATTCGGGGGACACGGACTCCTGCGCCGGGCTGGAAGAGGCCGCGAAGGACGCGGACCTGTTCCTGTGCGAGGCCGCCTTCGAGGAAGGCCGCGACGACGACATCAAGGACGTGCACCTGACCGGCAAGCGCGCCGGCGAGGCCGCAGCCGCCGCCGGGGCGCGCCGGCTGCTCCTCACCCATATTCCGGTCTGGACGTCGCAGACCAAGGTGATGGCCGAGGCCAAGCCGGTGTTCAACGGCGACGTCGCGGTTGCCGTGGCCGGAGTCCACTACACGGTCTAAGGCCCAACTAAGTAGCAGCAGGTGTCGTTTTGAAGGCTCAGAACGACACCTGCTGCTACTTACTTGGGTGGGACGGGTCATGGCCAGGGCTGCGCGATCGCTAAGCTTGCAGTATGACTTCTGAAGCAATTGCCACCCCCGTCATTCGTGCCGACGGCCGTACCCCTGATCAGCTTCGCCCGATCAGCATCACCCGCGGCTGGTCCAAGCAGGCCGAAGGCTCGGCCCTGATCGAATTCGGCAACACCCGGGTGCTGTGCACGGCTTCCCTGACCGAAGGCGTGCCCCGCTGGCTCAAGGGGGAAGGCCGCGGCTGGGTCACAGCCGAGTACGCCATGCTGCCCCGTGCCACCAACACACGCTCCGACCGCGAGTCCGTCAAGGGCAAGATCGGCGGCCGCACCCACGAGATTTCGCGCCTGATCGGCCGCTCGCTCCGTTCCATCATCGACACGAAGGCCCTCGGCGAGAACACCATTGTGCTGGACTGCGACGTCCTGCAGGCCGACGGCGGCACCCGCACCGCCGCCATCACCGGCGCCTACGTGGCGCTTGCCGAGGCCATCCGCTTCGCCCGCGAAAACAAGATGATCTCCAAGAACGCGCAGCCCCTCATCGACACCATCGCCGCCGTGTCCGTCGGCATCATCGACGGCATCCCCATGCTGGACCTGCCGTACGTCGAGGACGTCCGCGCGGAGACCGACATGAACGTCGTGGTCACCGGGTCCGGAAAGTTCGTGGAGGTCCAGGGGACGGCCGAGGGCGCCCCCTTCGACCGCGACGAGCTCAACCAGCTGCTGGACCTGGCCCTGCTGGGTACCGAACAGCTCGCGGCCATCCAGCGCGAAACGCTGGCGGAAGCCCCGTGACCCACGCGGCTGGCCCGGCTCCCGTGCTGGTCCTTGCCACGCACAACCAAGGCAAGCTCCGCGAACTCCGGGAGCTGCTGCGCGGGCAGGTTCCGGGGCTCGACGTCGACACGCAGGTTGTGGACGCCGGCGCCGTCGGGGCGCCGGACGTCGCCGAGACGGGCGTGACGTTTGCCGAGAACTCCCTGCTGAAGGCCCGCGCGGTCGCCGAGGCAACCGGCCTGGTGGCCATAGCCGACGACTCGGGACTCTCCGTGGACGTCCTTGGCGGCGCACCGGGAATCTTTTCGGCAAGGTGGAGCGGCCGGCACGGAGACGACGCCGCCAACCTGCGGCTCCTCCTGGCCCAGCTCGCGGATGTTCCGGATGAATTCCGCGGGGCCGCCTTCGTCTGCGCGGCCGCGCTCGCCGTGCCGGGCCAGGCAGCGGATGGCGGCGGACGCGAGGTGGTGGAGTACGGCCAGCTCGAAGGCTCGCTGCTGCGCGAGCCGCGGGGGGAAGGCGGCTTTGGCTATGATCCGGTGTTGCAGCCGAGCGGCCTTGACCGCAGCTGCGCCGAACTGAGCCCGGAGGAAAAGAACGCCATCAGCCACCGCGGCCAGGCATTCAGGGCGTTGCTGCCGGCAATCGTCGAGGCACTGGCGGCGCATCGCCGGCGGGACCAGGCCTAGCCTCAGGAACAACGGCGTTTCAGGAACATCGACGAAGGCGCCCCACAATGTGGGGCGCCTTCGTCCTTATCCGTGGCCTGGCTTTCCGCAAGCCGGAGCTACATGTTCGTCTTGCGATCTTCTTCCGGAGCGTGCTCCTCGATGTACTCGTCCACGGCGTCTGTGCCGAAGTGGGCGGCCTGGCGCTTGGCGGACAGCCCGCGCAGGACTTCGATGCCGATGGGGATCACGGAGACCAGCACAATGACGATGAAGATGATGTCCAGGTTGTCGCGCACCCACGGCACCCGGTCGCCCAGCAGGTAGCCGAGGAGCGTGACTCCGCCGCCCCACAGCACGGCGCCGATGACGTTAAAGAGGAAGAACTTCCGCTTGCTCATCTGCGCGACGCCGACGATCACCGGAACGAAGGTGCGGATGATGGGGACGAAACGCGCGAGGATCAGCGCCTTGCCGCCGTGCTTTTCAAAGAAGGCGTGCGCGCTTTCCACGTTCTCGCGCTTGAACAGCTTCGAATCCGGCTTGTTGAAGATCGCCGGGCCGGCCTTGGAACCGATGAGGTAACCGGTCTGGTTTCCCACGATGGCCGAGACGATGATCAGCGCGGCAAAGAGCCAGATGTTGAACTTGATGGTGTCCGTGGCCACCAGGAGGCCTGCCGTGAAAAGCATGGAATCTCCGGGCAGGAAGAATCCGATCAGCAAACCCGTCTCCGCGAAGATGATGCCGCAGACCAGCAGCACAACCCAGGGGGCAAGTGCCGGGTCGGCCAGGAAAATCTGGGGGTTGAGCCAGTCAGGGAGGAACGAGGCCAGGTGCGGCTGCACGGGTCCCGCACCCCCGAGGGTGGACACGGCAAAGTCACTCATCGCATGTAGGTTCACCCCTCAAGGTTACTGGACCTCCGGCGCCGGCCTTTGCCCGGTGGCCCGCGGCGTGACCATCGACACGCACGACAGTCGGGGCAACGGTACCGGGGCCCGCGCGGGCCGACGCTAAAGTGGAGCCGTGGGTTTGGACTTTACGGCGATCGACTTCGAGACAGCCAACGGCTTCCGCGGTTCGCCGTGTGCCGTTGGGCTCAGCAAGGTCCGTGGCGGGGTGGTGGTGGAGGAAGCCTCCTGGCTCATGCGGCCGCCCGAAGACCATGACCGGTTCGACTACCACAATGTGCGGATCCACGGCATACGGCCCGAGGACGTCGCCGGCCTGCCGCGCTTCGGCGAGCTCTTCCCCGAAATAGGCGCATTCATCGGGGGAGACGTGCTGGCGGCGCACAACGCCGCATTCGACCTGGGCGTGATCCGCTCCGCGCTGGAAGTGTCCGGCCTGCCCGGCCCTGCCTACGACTACGCCTGCACGGTGATGCTCTCACGCCGGTGCTATTCGCTCGTCTCCAACTCGCTGCCCTACGCAGCCGAGGAAGCCGGCGTCCCGCTGGTCAACCATCACGACGCGGCAGAGGACGCCAGGGCGTGCGCGGGCATCCTGATCGACATTGCGCGGCGGAACGGCGCCGGCAGCATCGCCGAACTCTTCATGTCACTCGGACTTGCGCTCCCGCATCAGCAGGCGTTCGATCCTGCCCGCGACGGCCTTTCGAAGGCAACGCTCACCGCCCTCGGGGCGGCCGGCGGCAACGGAGCCGCGCCGGTGCGGGCGTTCAAACCGGGCTGGCCCGAAGAAGGGGCCAACCCCGTGCCGAACACCGACGCCGAGCCCGGTCATCCGCTGTTCGGGCAGACAGTGGTGTTCACGGGCGAACTCGCCATGCCCCGGCCCGACGCCAAGGTCCTGTCAGCCGAGTATGGCGCGCAACCCGAAAGCAGGGTGACCGGCCGGACCACGATGCTGGTGGTCGGCGACGGCTTTGTGGCGTCAGACCTTCGCTCCGGCCGCCTGACCGGCAAAGCCAGGCGCGTCCTGGAGCTCCACGAGCGTGGCCAGCGCATCGAGGTGCTGTCCGAAGGCGAGTTCCTGCAGATGGTGGGCGGCCAGGTTCCTGCAACCGCAGCGCTGCTCTAGCCGGGGCGTTGGCTCCGGGTGCCGGCTGCCGCACGAAGCTGCAGCGGGTCATACGGCGCAACAATGCTTCCGGTGCCGGAGGGCGCCTCCTAGCCTTGCACCATGGTCAAACTCCGAGTCACCGACACTGACGCCGACACAACCGCTGACGCGACCCCGGGCAACGGCAGCGTGGTTGCGACGGGAAGCCGGCGCGCCGGCGTCGACTGGCGCAAGGTGTTCGAATTCCCCAACCCGGTCAACGAGTACGCCGCCCGGATCACTGCCGGCCTGGTGGTGCTGCTGGCCGCCGTCACCCTGCTGACGGGCTGGGGATGGGGACTGGCCGTCATCGCCGCCGGTTTCTGGCTGCGCGTGCTGTTCGGCCCCAGGATTTCGCCCCTGGCACAGCTCTCCGTCAAGGTCCTGGCACCGCGCCTGGGCCGGGCAAAGCTGGTCCCCGGCCCGCCCAAGCGCTTCGCGCAGGGCATCGGGGCGGCGATGTCAACAGCCGCGGCACTGCTGTTCGCTGCAGGGCTGGCCCCCGCCGCCTGGATTCTCCTGGCCGTGCTGGTGCTGGCAGCCTCGCTGGAAGCGTTCGCGGGGTTCTGCCTGGGCTGCGCGATCTTCGGTTTCCTTCAGCGCCGCGGACTCATTCCGGCGGAAATCTGCGAAGCCTGCAACAACGTCAGTTTCAACCGATAGTAACCGTGATCAGCTGCCCGGCCATTCCCCGGATGACCTCCGGGGCTTCCAGGGCTGCCAGCCACTCGGCCGGAAGGCATTCCTCGCCGTAGAAGGCACCCAGGATGTTCCCGGCAATGGAGCCGGTGGAGTCGCTGTCTCCGCTGTGGTTCACGGCCAGCGCAATGGCGTCACGGAAATGCGCCTCGGGTTCAATGCCGGCTGTCTCCGGGGTCACCTCCCGTGCGGGCGCAGTGGCCAGCACCGCATAAAGGGCGACGGCGAGGGCCTCCTCGGCCACCCAGCCTTCTCCCAGCTCGCGCACCAGGTCTTCCGGACTGAGCAGTTGGTCGGTGGCCGCCCCGGCCCCCGACCCTTCCGCGAGCTGAAGGGCCCGCTCCAGCCGGCCAAGGAGCGCCGGCTCGGCGTCGGCCTGGCCCCGCGCATGGTTGAGGGCGAATTCGGCCGCTTCAGGGAGACTTTGGCCACTCATGAGGGCATGGATCAGGAGGCTGAACGCTCCGGCGCTCTGCCGGGCCGAACGGTGCCCGTGGGTCAATGACGCCGCGTCCGAGCTCAGCTTGTAGACCGCCTCGGCAGGAACATGCGGAATGAGGCCGAACGGCGCCGAGCGCATCACGGTGCCGCATCCCTTTGAATCAGGATTCACCGGTCGGTACACGGTGCCCATTTCACCGGTGGCCAGCCCGCTGAGGCAGGCATTTCCGGGTGCGCGCCGGTGCTTCAGGGCTGCCTGGGCGTCAATCCAGCGCGGTTGCGGGACCGGTGCAGACGCAGGGACCGGCACCCCCTGCGTCGCGAGCCACCGCAGGTAGGCAAGCCACACGCAGGCGTTGGCGTCGGCGGCCGTCCCGTCGTTGGCCCACTCCAGCGCCTCTACGAGGCCGTCAACCGTGTACAGCGTCATCTGCGTGTCGTCCGAGAAGTGGCTGCCGCCGTCGAGCGCTGAAAAATCCTGGAGCCCCGCGGGACCGAAGCGGCTCCGGATGGTGGAAATATCATCGAATTCCACGGCGTAGCCAAGGGAATCGCCCAGGGCGCCGCCCAGCAGGCAGCCGTGGATCCGGGACTCGGGCGTCGGCGCCGTCCGGCGGAAAGGTTCAGTGCTCATGTCAGTAAATTTACCCCGGGCAGGTCACGCCCCGGTGCGCGGGCAGGCGCGCAGTCGCAACGACAGGCGCCCGCCCGCTAAGCTCGGATCCAGCAAGCGTCCAGACTCAATTGGCAGAATACGTCGGACAGTACATTGCCGGGTGCACCGCCGCCCGCACGCGCACCGGAATCACCGGCTGCGCAACGAAGCAAAGGATTTTCCAAAACATGACCTCCCCCGTGCCTGCACACCAGACCTCAAGTCCCGATTTGCACGCCGCTCCGGAGGCCTTCAAACCGGGGCTTGTGGCCCGCCTGTCAGCCGAGGCCTTTGGAACCCTGTTCCTGGTGATCGCAGGGCTGGGCGTCCCGCTGTTCACGATTCCGCAGTCCAACCCGCTGCCCGCCTCCCTTGCCACAGGACTGGCCGTCACCGCGGCCATGCTCGCCTTCGCGTACATTTCCGGCGGCCACTTCAACCCGGCCGTGACACTGGGCAACGCCATCGCCGGCCGCATCAGGCTGCCGGAAGCTGCGGCGTACCTCGGCGCGCAGCTTGTTGGCGCCATCGCCGGAACCCTGGCACTGTTCGGCGTCCTGCGGACGGTTCCCAAGATCGAGGACACCCGCGCCGCTTTTGACACCGTGACCGCAGGCTTCGGCGAGCATTCCATCATCCAGGCGCCCATGGCCGGCGTCCTGCTCGTCGAGGTCCTGGGCGCCGCCCTGCTGGTCGCCGTCTTCCTTGGCACCACGGCCGCGCGCAACACCAACAAAGCCGCCGCACCCTTCGCCGTGGGACTCACGCTGGCCGTCCTGCTGCAGCTCGGCCAGGCAGTGGGCAACACCCCCTTCAACCCCGCCCGGGCAACTGCATCAGCCATCTTCAGCAACACCTGGTCCCTCGAGCAGCTGTGGCTTTTCTGGGTGGCGCCGCTGGTGGGCGCCGCGATCGGAGGCCTCGTCTTCCGCGGCTTTGCCGAGACGCCGGCGGTGCCGGCCCGAACGTACGCCGGGGACGACTCCGCACTGGACTCCGACGACGACGGTCTGGACGACGACGACCTTGGCGCCGACGACCTGGACTCCGCGCAGCAGCCTTCGGCCCGTGCAGCTGACCCGCGTACGCCGGCGGCACAGCTGAAGTCCGACGGCGGCGACGCCGTCAACGACGACGCCCGCGACTTCTTCGACGGCAAGCGCGGACAGTAGTTGCCCGCCCTGCCGTGTCTGTTCCGCAATTCTGTCGGTACCCGCGGATAGCTTAAGAACATGCGGTTATTGCACACTTCCGATTGGCACCTGGGCAGGTCGTTCCACGGCGTCGGCATGCTGGACGCCCAGCAGGGCTTCATCGACCAGCTGGTCGATTTCGTCCGCGTGGAACAGGTGGACGTCGTCCTGATTGCCGGTGATGTCTACGACCGTGCCCTGCCGGGGGTTGACGTGGTCCGCCTCCTCGACGATGCCCTGGTGCGGCTGACGGACGCAGGAGCGCAGGTGGTCCTCACCAGCGGCAACCACGATTCCGCCATCCGCCTCGGCTTCGCCTCCAGGCTGCTGGAACGCGGGGGAGTGCACCTGCGGACCCGGCTGGCCGAACTGGACGTCCCGGTGCTGCTGCCGCTGGACTCCACCGTTGACGGTCCCGTGCTGGCCATCTACGGCATTCCGTGGCTCGAGCCCCGGCTGGTCGCCGAGCAGCTGGGCGTTGAGCCCGCGAGCCACTTTGAAGTGACACGCGCGGCCACCGGGAGGATCCGGGCCGATGTGGGCGCCCGGGCCACGAGCCGGCCGGTCCATTCCGTAGTGCTGGCCCACACTTTCGCGAGCGGCGGCATCAGCTCGGACAGCGAACGGGACCTGAGCATCGGCGGAGTCGGCGCCGTTCCGCTGGACCTGTTCGACGGCTTCGACTACACCGCGCTGGGACACCTCCACGGCAGGCAGTCGCTCTCGCCAACTGTCCGGTATTCCGGATCGCCGCTCGCCTACTCGTTCTCCGAGGCGAAGCACCGCAAGGGTGGCTGGCTGATCGAAGCGGACGCCACGGGCATCACCGAAGTCAGTGAGGTCCTGTGGGACGCCCCGCGCTCCCTCGCCGTACTGCGGGGCACGCTGGACCACCTGCTCTCAGCAGAGGAGCATTCCCGGGCCGAGGCCGCCTATTGCCAGATCACCCTGACGGATGCCCAGCGTCCCGCCCAGGCCATGGACAAACTGCGGGCCCGCTTTCCGGACACACTGGTTCTGGGCTTCGATCCCGAAGGCGCGGTTGCCGACGCCAGGACGAGTTACAGCAGCAGGCTCGCTGCGGCGGAGGACGATCTTTCCATCTGCTGCGGCTTCCTCGAACACGTTCGCGGCCGAAGCACCGACGACGCCGAAGCTGCCGTCCTGGGGGAAGCCCTCGAAGCCGTACGCCTGGAGGAGATGTCACGATGAGGATCCACCGCCTCGAAATTTCCGCGTTCGGCCCCTTCGCAGGCACCGAGCACATCGACTTTGACCGGCTCAGCGCGCACGGACTCTTCCTGCTGAACGGGCCCACCGGCGCCGGCAAGACCAGCGTGCTCGATGCCACCTGCTTTGCCCTCTACGGATCCGTGCCGGGCGCACGCCAGGAAGGCAAGCGCCTCCGCAGCGACCACGCCGATGCCTCCGCCGAACCACGGGTCACGTGTGAGTTCTCCGCCAAGGGCAGGCACTTTGAAGTGTCACGGATCCCGGCCTGGAACAGGCCCAGTGCACGGGGCAGGAACGGATATACGGAGCAGAAGGCCAACACCCTCCTGCGCGAACGCGTGGACGGGCAGTGGATCGAGAAGTCCGGCCGGAACGATGAAGCCGGAGCGGAAATTAGTTCGGTGCTGGGCATGGACCGGGACCAGTTCACCCGGGTGGTCATGCTGCCGCAGGGCGACTTCGCCGCCTTTCTCCGGTCGAAACCCGCGGACCGGCTCGACCTGCTCCAAAGCCTCTTTGGCACGCAACGGTTCGAAGCCGTGGAACACGAACTTGCCCGCCGGGCCGCCGATTCCCGTGCGGAGGTCGCCGGCCTGAACAACCAGTTGGACCTCCTGCTGGCACAGGCCCGGTCCGAAGCGGCGCCGCCGGAACAGGACCTGCCTGGCGCCCTCCCTCAGCCGGAGGGCCCGGAGGAACTCCTTGACTGGCTGCAGGAGTCCGTTGCGGCCAGGGCAGCGGCACTGCAATCCGCAGCGGAGCAGGCGGAAGCGGAGCGCACCGGGAGCGCCAGACGCCTCGAGGCTGCCGCCGCCCGCGCCGCCCGCCAGGCGAAACTCTCAGCAGCAGAACGGCGGCGGGCCGCCGCAGACGCCGCAGCCCCCGAGCTCGAGGAAAAATCTGAGCGCCTTGGCCTGCATCGCAAGGCCGAAGTCCTTGGTGGCCAGCTTCAGGCCATGGACAGGGCCGGGGACGCCGAAGAGCGGGCTGCCAAGGCGATGGTCGCGGCGGCCGACGAACTGCATGCGGCAGTACTTCTGGACCCGGAGCTTGTTGCCCTTTCCGTCGCCGCCGGCCAAGGCGACGGTGGCCCGGGGGAACCATTTTTCGGGGCTGAAGTACTGCGCAGCGAGCTCACCCGCCTGAGGTCCCTCCGCGCCGTACTCGAGGAACGCCTGCCTGACGAGGCCAGGCTGGACGGGATGGTGGCCCGCAGGACCGAACTTCAGACGACGTTGAAGCAGCTGGGGCAGGCAAGCCGGGCGGGCGCGGCTGTCCTTGATGCACTGCGCGACGAGGCTGCCGCGCTGCAGGAGCGGGTGCAGCCCCTCGAGGAGCTCGCTGCGGAGGCCCAGCTGCGGACCAAGGAAGCCGCGGCCGCAGAAGAACTCGTGGCCATGGTCAGCCGGCACACCGCAGCGGTCCAGGTATGTTCCGGCGTTGCGGAACGGCACCGCCTGGCCCGGGATGACCACCAGAACCACCGTCAGCGCTGGCTGGATCTGCGGGAAGAGCGGCTCGCCAATGCCGCTGCGGAACTCGCTTCCCAGTTGCTGCCGGCCGAGCCCTGCCCGGTGTGCGGGAGCCCCGAGCATCCGTCTCCCGCGCCCGCGGCCACGGCGGCGTTGGCCGTCGCTGAAGCGGAACGGGGCGCCCAGGAGGCCTGCGAGGCAGCAGAAGCGGTCCTTGCGTCACTGGAAACCGAACTTGCCGAGGTGCGGCAGCAGGTCGCTGTCCTGGCGGCCCAAGGCGGCGACACTCCGCCGGAGGAAGCCCGCGCCGACGCCGCCCTGGCGAAGGAACGCGCGGACCAGGCCGTCCTGGCTGCCAGGGAACTCGCTGCGGGCCGGGAACGGCAAATGGAACTGGGCGACCAGATCGCTGCTGCCGAGTCGACGCAGGCGGCCACTGAGTCCCGCATCGCGAAAACGGATTCCACCCTTCTGGAGGTCCTGGAACAGGCCGACGCCCTGGACGGGGCACTGCGCAAACTGCGTGCCGGCTACCCGACCCTTGGCGGCCGCATCACATCCCTGAGTGGAACAACGGCGCTCCTGGAACGGACAGATGCGGCCCGGACCAGTCTCGAACAGGCCCGGCTGCGGGCCGCGGACGCCGGCCAGCAGCTGGAACAGGCGCTCCCGGACTCCGGCTTCGAATCCGTGGATGCGGTGCGGTCCGTCCTGCTGCCGGCCCCGGACGCGGCCGTGCTCGAAGCCGCCATCCGCGCCGGCCAGGACGAGGCCGCGCGCGTCGCGGAACTCTTCGCCGGTGAGGAGCTCACCCTGGCCGCCCGCGAGCTGGAAGCAGACGGCCCCGTGGAGGCCGCGGAGCTCGAACTGCTCCGCGCCGAGGCTGATGCCGCTGAACGAACCGCCAGGCAAGCCGTCGTGGGCGCAGGCCTCGCGGACAAGTCAGTGCTTACCGTCCGGCGGATCGCGGCGGACTACGCCCGGCTCGCAGCTTCGGGCCAGAGACCAAGGGAACGCGCAGCGCTGCTGACCGCCGTGTCCGAAGCAGCCCGCGGCGCCGGGGACAACACCTACCGCATGAGCCTGAACAGCTACGTGCTCGCTGCCAGGCTTGAGCAGGTGGCCATCGCCGCCTCGGAGCGGCTGGTCGGCATGAGCGACGGCCGCTATACCCTGCAGCACACGGACGCCAAAGCGGCCCGCGGAGCCAAATCCGGCCTGGGGCTGGAGGTCGTGGACCAGTGGACCGGCCACCGCAGGGACACCGCCACGCTGTCCGGCGGCGAATCGTTCATGGCTTCGTTGGCCCTGGCCCTGGGTCTCGCCGATGTGGTGCAGCAGGAGTCCGGCGGAGTCGACATCGAGACACTCTTCGTGGACGAAGGTTTCGGCAGCCTCGACGAGCAGGCCCTTGAACAGGTGATGGACGCACTCGAGGGGCTCCGGGACGGCGGCCGGGTGGTCGGGCTTGTGAGCCACGTGCCGGAAATGAAGCAACGCATCAACACCCAACTGCAGGTGGTCAAGGGCCGGAACGGCTCCACCCTTCACATTTCGGACGACGCCGTGGCATGACCCGCAGGCACGCGCCCCGTCCTCGTTCGCCGCGCTGAGGCCTCGGCTACAATTGAAGAGTTACCGGGTCGCGCGCATCGGGAGGAGGGACGATGCGCACTCTTGAACGAACCCGGAATAATGACTCCTTCAACGTCTTTGCAGACATCCGCCGCAACATCATCCGCCGCGGACACCGCACGCCCCGCCCCTCATTCTGAGCAGGATTTCCCGAGTCCGCCTTCGCCGGCGGGTGGCCGCTACGCCCGGCTCCCTTTGCTGGCCGGCAGGGGATTCATCCCGCTGGGACTCTTCGCCCGTCTTCCCCTGGCCATGCTGACAGTGGGCGCCCTGACCCTGGTTACCGCGGTCACGGGCTCGTACGCCGTCGGCGGAGCAGCGGCCGGGGCCGTCGGCATCGGCTCCGCGCTGGGGGCGCCTGTCCTCGGTGCGTGGGCGGACCGGCTGGGCCAGCGGCCCGTGCTGCTGTTCGCCGCGATTTTCAATACCGCCGCCGTGGTGGCCCTGATCCTCACGGCCTATCTCGTCCCGTCAGGCCGGGACCTGGCGGACGCAGTACCCGTCCTTGCAGCGGGTTTCGTGGCCGGAGCGAGCTGTCCCCAGGTGGGCCCCCTTGCCCGGGTCCGGTGGATGGCCCTGACCGCCCGGGGCAGCACGGCGGGGAATGCACAGGACCTGGACGCCGCCCTGTCCTACGAAAGCACGGCGGATGAACTGACCTTCGTCCTCGGCCCTGCGTTGGTGGGCATCCTTGCCAGCCTGATCGCCCCGTGGCTCCCGCTTGCCCTCGCCGCGGCCCTGACCATCACCCTGGTTCCCGCGTTCGCCGTCCACCGCACGCACCGCGCCGTACCCCTGAGCGTGCGCCGCCGGCGTGGCACTTCCCCAGCTGCTGGCCCCGCCGCCGCCGGTTCCCCGGCTGCTGGCATCCGGGGCGCGGGCATGGCAGCCGTAGCCCTGCCCGTCCTGGCCATGGTGTGCATGGGAACATTTTTCGGTTCCACCCAGACCGGGCTGAGCGCCTTCTCCGCTGGCTTCGCCACCGCCGAAATCGCCGGGCTACTGTACGCCGTCATGGGGCTGAGCTCCGCCGCGGCCGCACTGAGCGTTGCCTACTGGCCCCAGCGCTTCACGCTGTCAGCACGCTGGATGGTCAGCGCCGTGCTGATGGCCGGCCTCGCCGTGCTCCTGCTGCTCCCGGCCTCGGCGCTCCCGATGGTACTGGTTCTGCTTGTCCTGGGACTGCCGGTGGGTCCGCTGATGGTCACCGTGTTCGCCATCGGCGGGGTGGTGGCTCCTGCCGGGCGCCTGGGAACGGTCATGACAGCCCTGGCCAGCGGCATTGTGGCCGGCACGGCCCTGGGGTCCTCCATTGCCGGACAGCTGGCGCAGCACCAGGGGTATTCCGCAGCTTTCCTCGTACCGGTGTGCGCCGCAGCGGCGCTGTTCCTGCTCGGGGCGGCCGCCGCCGTCGTAATCCGCCAGCGCAGGAAGGCGACGCCGGCAGCCGCGAAGTAGGGCCGCCGGCCCGGCGCCTTACAGCAGTTGTTTCTCGATACGGGCGGCGCTCGTTGTCAGGGCGGCTGCCACTACAGCAGGATCCTGCGTTGAGCGGATATAGACGACGGCGACCGATGCTGGGCGGCCGCCTGGCACGTTGATGGGGGCGGCCAGCGATGAAACCCCGGCGATGACTTCGTCGTGGCTTGCCGCATAGCCGCGTTTCCGTGCTTCCGCCGCCTCGGCCCGGTAGGGAATGTCCGGTGCCAACAGCTTCCAGTCCTGTTCCGTGAGCGCCGACTGGATGGCGATGCCCGGGGCTCCGGCGCTGATCGGGTGCCGCGAGCCGGGGTGCTGGACAACCGTTGCGGCCGAGTGCCTGGGCTCAACCGTCACGAGGGTGATGCAGTCCTGGTGGTCCCACACCGCGATGAAGGCGGTCATGTTAAGGGTGTTGGCAAGCTGGGTCAGCTCCGGCAGCGCCGCCGACTGCAACGTGCGTGAAACCCCCCGCGCCAGGACGGCCAGTCCGGGGCCGGGCTGGACCCTGCCGGCGTCGTCCCGGACCAGGAGTGAATGGTCCTCCAGCGTGCGTAGGATCCGGTACGCCACGGAACGGTGGACACCCATGGCGTCCGCGAGTTCCGCGATGGTGAGTGGCTGCTCGGCTTCCGCCAGGATTTCCAGTGCGCGGATGCCACGCGAAAGAGTCTGGGACGGGGAGGCCGGCGCGGGCGCAGTCTGTGCGCCGGCGCCTGCGGTCTGAGTCATGTTGTCCATCCTAGGCCGGGAACTGTGGCGCTCTGCCCGAAGGGTCTTGTGTTGCGCCTCACTTTGAGCTAGCGTTCCATATGGGAACTATATGTTCAACTATAGAACAATTCAAATATAGAACAGCCAATCCAAGGGATCAATGATGATTGCCAGGCCCCGCCCGGGAGAGGCTCCCGAAGTCATGGGCAGGACATCGGCACCGCGGTCCCACCATTTCCGCGGGAGCCTCGGCAGGTTTGCCACCGGAGTGGCGATCGTGACGTTCGACGGCGTCACCAAGCGCCACGGCATCACCGTCAATTCGTTCATGTCCGTGTCCATGGAGCCGCCCCTGGTCCTGGTCAGTATTGCGCGGACCGCCAAGGCGCACGATGAGCTGGCCGGCCGTCCGTTTACCGTGAACATCCTGGGCGCCGAACAGCGGCAGTTGGCCATGCACTTCGCCGGCCGCCCGGGACCCGAACCCCGGTGGGTGGAAGGTGGGACAGCGCCGCGGCTGTCCAGCGTCCTCGCCTACTTCGAGTGCACGCCATGGGCGCAGTACGACGGCGGCGACCACACCCTGTATCTCGGCGAGGTGGTGGATTTCAATTACCGCAACGGAGACGCCCTGGCTTTCGCCAACAGCGCCTTCACCACCATCCCGGAGAGCCAGCTGGGCATGGAGGACCTTCTGTAGCGCTGCCATCCCCGAACCTTGAGGGCCACTGACTAACCCCACTGCAGCTCAACGACGACTGGAGGAACAACAATGGGCATCCGCACCGGCCAGCAGTACCTGGACAGGCTCAACGCCATGACGCCCCATGTGGTGATCGACGGGGAAGTGGTCAGCGAGAAAATCGCCGAGCACCCCGCGTTCCGCAACGTGGCCCAGTCTTACGCGAAGCTGTTCGACATGCAGCACAACCCCGCATATCAGGAAGCCCTGACGTACGCCTCGCCCTCCACTGGCGATCTGGTGAACGCATCCTTCCTGGTGCCCAGGACGGTTGAGGACCTCAAACGCCGGCGGAGGGCAATTTCCACGTGGGCCGAATCGTCCAACGGATTCCTCGGCCGCTCGGGAGACTATATGAACTCTGCCCTGACGGCGCTCAGTACCGCAGAGAAATGGTTCGCGCAGGCCGACCCCAAATTCGGCGAAAATATCCGGAAGTACTACGAATGGGCGCGCGAGAATGACGTCCTGGCCACGCATACGCTGATCCCGCCGCAGGTCAACCGCTCCGTCTCGGGCTCCGAGCAGATGGGCGGGCAGCTGACGGCGCACATCGTCGAGGAGCGAGAGGACGGCATCGTGATCAGCGGCGCGCGCATGCTGGCCACCATCGCGCCGATTGCCGATGAACTCCTCGTTTTTCCGTCCACCGTGCTGCGCGGCACCCCCGAGGATGCTCCGTACTCCTTCGCGTTTGCCATCCCCAACGATGCGCCGGGCTTGCGCTACCTCTGCCGCACTTCGCTGTACAACGGCGGCAGCACCCACGACGAACCGCTGGCCTCACGCTACGAGGAGATGGACGCCGTCGCGATCTTCGACAAGGTGTTCGTGCCGAGCGAGCGGATCTTCATGCTGGGCAACCCGCAGCTCTGCAATGCCTTCTACACGGAGACCGGCGCGGGAGCCCTGATGACGCACCAGGTGGTCACGCGGACCATCGCCAAGAGCGAGTTCTTCCTTGGCCTGGCGTCCGAGCTCGCCGATTCGATCGGCATCGACGGCTTCCAGCACATCCAGGAGGACATTGCGGAACTCATCATGGACGTCGAAATCGGCAAGGCGCTGGTCCGGGCGTCCGAGGCGGACGCCCAGCTCAACGAGGCCGGGATGATGCTGCCCAGGTGGTCCACGCTGAACGCCGCCCGGAACTGGTACCCCAAGATCGCCCAGCGCTTTCCGCAGATCATCCGGAAATTCTCGGCGTCCGGCCTGATGGCGCTGCCCGGTGAGGCTGACGTCAACAGTGAGGCAAGGGCGGACATCGACATGTACCTGCAGGGCAAGACGCTCACAGGCCCTGAGCGCGTCCGGCTGTTCAAGCTGGCCTTCGACGCCTCAATCTCAGGGTTCTCGGGCCGCCAGTCCCTCTACGAGTACTTCTTCTTCGGGGACCCCGTCCGGATGGCCGGCGCCCTCGTCAATACCTACGACCGCGAGCCGGTCCGGGCCCGCGTCCGGGAATTCCTCAACCGGCAGGACTGACGTGGCGGAAATGTGCGGTTCCCGGTCGCCGCCGCTGAGGGCGGCCAGGGTTCCGCAAAGAATTAAGTGCGCTTTGTCACATATTCGAGTATCCTCATACCAACTGACCGTTCGATCAGTAAATCGCATGGCCCAAACCACCTCAGGCAGTGTCACTGCCCCCAGCCACGGAGTTCCAATGACCGCAACTTCACACGTCGATTCAGAGGCGGGCCCCAGCAGCAAGCATGAGGAACGCAAAGTCCTCGCGGGCACGCTGGTCGGCACCACCATCGAGTGGTACGACTTCTTCATCTTCGCCCAGCTGACAGCAACGCTGCTGTCGCCGCTGTTCCTTGCGCCGCTGAACGACTCCAACCCCGGCCTGGCGCAGATCCTGTCCTTTGCGCTGATCGGCATCAGCTTCCTGTTCCGCCCGCTCGGCGCGATCATTGCCGGTCATCTCGGAGACCGCCTGGGCCGAAAGGCGATGCTGGTCTTCACGCTCATCATGATGGGTGCCGCGACGGCGCTGATCGGCATGCTGCCGACCTACGCCCAGATCGGTGTCTGGGCTCCGATCCTGCTGATCACCCTCCGCATCATCCAGGGCTTCTCCGCCGGCGGCGAATGGGGCGGTGCTGCCCTGATGGCAGTCGAGCACGCACCCATGAGCAAGCGCGGCCTGTTCGGCGCCTACCCGCAGATCGGGGTTCCCGTCGGCATGATCCTGGCCACGGGCCTGCTGTTCTTCCTCAACACGAGCATGTCCAAGGAAGACTTCGCCGCGTGGGGCTGGCGCGTGCCGTTCCTGCTCTCCATCGTCCTGATCGTGGTCGGGTACCTGATCCGCCGCGCAGTGGCCGAGAGCCCCGTCTTCAAGGAAATGATCGAGCGCAAGGAGAAGGCCAAGGCCCCGCTCGGCCAGCTGATCAAACACCACAAGAAGTCCGTGCTCTACTCCACCATGATCTTCATCGGCAACAACGCGGCGGGCTACCTGCTGATCGCGTTCTTCATCTCCTACGCCACCAAAACGCTCAAGATGCCGGTAGCGGAGATCCTGCTGGCTACTACCCTGGCGTCCTTCGGCTGGCTGATCTTCACGCTCGTGGGCGGCTGGCTCTCCGACAAGATCGGCCGGGTCAAGACTTTCCTCATCGGCTATGGCATCGTGTTCGCCTGGATGATCCCGATGTTCGCCCTGATCGATACCAAGAACATCATGCTGTACGGTCTGGCCCTCTTCGTCCTGACCATCGGCCTCGGCCTGTCGTACGGCCCGATGTCGGCCATGTATGCCGAGATGTTCCCGGCCAACGTCCGCTACTCCGGTATCTCGATCGGCTACGCCTTCGGTGCGATCCTGGGCGGCGCGTTCGCCGCCACCATCGCCGAAGCCCTGATGCAGAGCACCAAGTGGACCGGCTCCATCGGCATCTACATCATGATCCTGTGCGTCATCTCGGCTGTGGGCGTCATCCTCGCCAAGGAGACCAAGGGACGCCCGTTGGGCGTCAGCAGCCACCACTAGGCCACGCTGAACAGGCGGCGGGCACGGACCGAATGCGGTCCGTGCCCGCCGTTCCTGGTGCCGGACTCTCTAGACGCCCAGGAAGTCGATAGCGCCCTGCTTGAATGCCCTGCTGGTGATCACGTTGCTGTGGTTCCGGCCCGGAATCAGCAGCTGCTCCACGAGCGCCCCTGACTTGGCGCCCAGTTCGGCGAGCTCGGGCATGGTGGCGGCGCGGTCGTCCTTTTCGCCGGCCACGAGCAGCATGGGCATGTGCGGGATGGCTTCGGCCGGGTCGAAGGGCTCGCCCTTGATCGCCTCCACGAGGGACAGCAGCGCAAAGATGTTGTTGCTGGGCAGCCCCTGCGCCATCTTCAGCAGCCCTGCAGTGGACTCGTCCGCGATGGGCGTGCCGTCCGCCAGGTACCGCTGCGCGGCCACCAGGTCGAAAGCGGCCAACGGGTCCGCGATGTTGGGGCCCCCGAGCACCAGCCGGTGAACCAGTTCCGGCTGGGTGGCGCCGAATTCCCATGCGAGCCGGGATCCCAGGGAGTAGCCGATCACGTCGAGACCGCTGACCGGGTCGCCGTCCCGCAAAGGACGGGCGCCGGCGTCGAACGCCACCTGCAGGAGGTCCGCCCGGATCCTGCTGGGGCTGTACGAGTCCATGTCCTCCGGGGCTCCGCTCCGGCCGTGGCCGGGCAGGTCCACGGTGATGACGCGGCGGCCGGCTTCCAGCAGGGCGGACAGCCAGCCTGTGTCCTGCCAGTTGAGCCTGGTGGAGGACGAAAATCCGTGCAGCAGCAGGACAGGCCGCAGCCCGGTGTCGGCCTCCGGTTCGTGCACCTCCACGTAAAGCTGGGGGTCGGTGCCCTCCACGGTGTGGTGGTGCTGCTCGCCGGTGTGCCTGCCGCTCATGGTGTCAGTCCTCATCAAGTACGGCGCTCAGGCGGACCCGGCGCTTCGGTGCCTCTTCCTTCGGGACCGTGCCCACGATGCCGGCGGTGTTGTCCGGCACCTCAAACACAATCAGGGGCTCGCCGACATTGATCTTGTCACCGGGCCCGCCGTGGATACGCACCACTTTACCTGCCTGCGGACTGGGCAGTTCAACGGCCGATTTGGTGGTTTCCACCTCGACGAGCGGCTGGTTCCGTTCCACCTGGTCACCCGGTGAAACCAGCCATTCCAGTACTGTCGCCTCGATCAGGCCTTCGCCGAGGTCGGGAAGCGGGAAGGAAATTTCAGCCACGGCGGTACTCCAATACTCGCTGGATGCCAAAGAGGATCCGGTCAATGTTCGGGATGTATTCGTCTTCGAGGTCGCCGGAGGGATACGGGACGTCAAAGCCGGTGACTCGCTCCACAGGAGCCTTGAGCGTGTCGAAGCAGCCCTGCGTGATCAGCTGGGCCACTTCGGCGCCCAGCCCCGAGGTCAGCGGCGCCTCATGGACGACGACGGCGCGCCGCGTCTTCCGCACGGACGCCGTCAGCGCCGCTTCGTCGATGGGCTTCAGCCAGCGGAGGTCCAGGACTTCAATGTCGATCCCGTCCTCGGCGGCGAGCTCGGCCACCTGCAGGCAGCGGGCCACCATGGCGCCCCAGGCGACGAGGGTCAGGTGCCGGCCCTCGCGCATGACCTTGGCGCCGGTGGGGGAGCCGGACGGGTCCGCTGAGTCGAAGTTGACCTCGCCCTTCTGCCAGTAGCGGGACTTCGGCTCCATGAAGATCACCGGGTCCGGCCGGGTGGCCGCGTACTTAAGCAGGTGGTAGGCCTCGTGCGGGTTCGACGGCGAAACCACCTTGAGGCCCGGAACGTGGGCGAAGAGTGCCTCGAGGCTTTCGCCGTGGTGTTCGGGGGCGCGGATGCCGCCGAAGCTGGGCACGCGCAGGGTGATGGGCATCGGCATGGTGCCCCGGCTGCGGTAGTTCATCCGGGCGATCTGGCAGACGATCTGGTTGATCGCCGGATAGGCGAAGCCGTCGAACTGGACCTCGGGGATCGGGTGGAAGCCGGCCATCGCAAGTCCCACGGACATGCCGAGGATGCCGGACTCGGCGAGCGGGGTGTCAAACACCCTGCCGGTTCCGTACTTCGCCTGGAGCCCGTCCGTAATGCGGAACACGCCGCCCAGCCGCCCGCAGTCCTCCCCGAAGATCAGCGTTTTCGGATTCCCGGCCAGGACCTCGTCGAGGGCGCGGTTCAGCGCCTGCTGCATGGAAAGCTGTTCGACTCCGCGGCGTGGAGTTCCATCGGCCATGGCGGCCTCGCTTTCAAGGACGGCGTTAGACATGTTCGGACTCCTCGCGCCAGTTGGCTGCCTGGGCCTGCAGTGCAGGTGTGGATTCCTGGAAGACCAGGTCGAACATTTCGCTGCCGGGTCGGGAGCCGAGCGACTGGATGCCGGCACGGATTTCTTCCTCTTCGGCCTTGGCTGCTGCGATGGCTTCGGCGAAGAAGGCCTCGTCGGCGACGCCGTCGGCGAGCAGCCGCTTCCGGAACCGTTCCAGCGGGTCCTCCCCGGCGCCGTCGCGCTCCTCGTTGAGGGAGCGGTAGCGGCCCGGATCATCAGAGGTGGAGTGTGGGCCGCGCCGGTAGGTCATGGCCTCGATCAGCACGGGGCCGTTGCCTGCCCGGCAGTGCGCGAAGGCGCTCCTGGTCGCGTCGACGACGGCGACGACGTCGTTCCCGTCAATCCGCAGCGCCGGGATGCCGTACCCGGCTCCGCGGGCGGCGACGGAGCCGCCGGCCACCTGGCGTTCGGTGGGGACCGAAATGGCCCAGCCGTTGTTCTGGACGAAGAAGACCACGGGAGCCTTCATGACTGCCGCGAAGTTCATGGCTTCATGGACGTCGCCTTGGGAGGAGGCGCCGTCGCCGAAGTAGGTCATGGCCACGCCGAGCGTGGCCTCGGCGGTGTTTGTCCCGGCGGTGCCGGCCAGCGTCTGGCCGTGGGCCCAGCCCACGGCATGGAGCACGGAACCGCCCACCACAGCCTGGATCGGCGCCAGCCGGGATTCCTGGGGATCGTAGAGCCCGCCGTGCCAGGTTGCCTTGTGCGTGGACATGTACGCCACCATGTCCACTCCCATGGCCCGGGCCACGCCCATTTCGCGGTAGGTGGGAAAGACGAAGTCGCGGGTGGTGTCCACGGCGTAGCCGCTTCCCACCTGCGCGGCCTCCTGGCCGAGTTCGGGCGCGTAGCCGGGGATGAGCCCCTGACGCTGCCAGGCGATGGCCGAGGTATCCAGGTGCCGGACGGCCACCATGAGCGAATACAGTTCGCGGAGCTGGCCGGCGGTCAGCGGCTCGGACGGAAGGCCAAACAGTTGCTCGGAGTGCCGTTCCGACGGCGGGACGGCGTCGTTGCCGGCGGTCGGGGAAAGCGGGGTATCCATAGCTGTGACCCTAGTCACTCGCGAAAGACTGGGCAATCAGTTCAGGGATCACTGACCAAATTGCCGAAAGCTGCCAGCAGTGGAGCCGAACCGCATAGCAATTTGCCTAATGGGCCCGGGGTTGGTCCGCAGGCCGTGTCACCCAACTAGGTAGCAGTTGATGTCGTTTTGAGCGCTCATAACGACATCAACTGCTACCTGGTTGGGCTGCGACTTGGCCGGTGTGCAGTTACCGGGGTGCCCTTACGGGGTTGGGCTGTCCTGGCGCGACGCGGCGACCTTGGCACCGATCCGGCACGCTGCGGCAATCGCGGCGATCAGGATGATGGTGCTCACCAGCTGACGGCTGCTGTCGGCGTTGCTGAACCCGACGGCGAAGATCAGGGCCAGCAGGACCAGCCCGAAGATCGTCAGGCCCGGGAAGCCCTTCATCCGGAGCGGAAGTTCAGTGCCGTCGCGGTCAGCCCGGCGGCGCAGGATCAGCTGCGAGACGAGGGCGGAGCCCCAGACCATGAGGCAGGTGGAGCCCACGAGCTGGAAGAGTGCCGGCAGGATCTGCTCCGGGAAGAGGAGCTCCAGCACGGCGGCAATGAAGCCGAAGGCCACGGACACGCCGACGGCGACCATCGGCACCCTGGCCTTGTTCAGCTTCGAAAGGAAGCGCGGGGCTTCGCCGCGTTCGGACAGGGAGTAGATCATCCGGGAGGCGCCGTAGAGGTTCGCGTTGAGTGCGGACAGCAGCGCAATGACGGCCACGAGGGTGATGGCTGTGCCGGCCCCGGGGATCCGGGCGGCATCGAGGACGCCGGCGAACGGCGACGCCAGGGATCCGGACGTGGCGGGAAGGACGGCCGCGATGACAAAGACGGAGCCGATGTAGAACACGAGGATCCTCCACACCACCGTGCGGATCGCCTGGCCCACGCTGTGGCGCGGGTTCTCCGTTTCAGCGGCGGCGACGCTCACGATCTCGGTGCCGCCGAAGGCGAAGATCACAACGAACAGCGCGGCGGCAATTCCGCCGAGGCCTTCGGGGGCGAAGTCTTCAGTGATGTTGGCCAGGCCCGGGCTCGCCACTTCCGGAAGCAGGCCCAGGAGCAGTGCGGTGCCGACGCCCAGGAACAGCAGGATCGCGGCCACCTTGAGGATCGCGAACCAGAACTCGAATTCGCCGAAGTTGCTCACACCCGCCAGGTTGATGGCGGTGAAGAGGGCCATGAACGCCAGGGCCAGGGCCCAGACGGGAATAACCGGCCACACGGTGAAAAGCAGGCCGGCCGCGCCGAGGGCCTCGGCCGCGATCACCACTACCAGCTGCAGCCACCACAGCCAACCCACTGTTGCCCCTGCGGTCCGGCCCATGGCCTTCTCGGCGTAGACGGAAAAGGCGCCACTGTTCGGATTGGCCGCGGCCATTTCGCCCAGGGCCCACATCACCAGGATGATCAGTGTGCCGGCTACGAGGTAGGAGATCAGTACGGCGGGCCCGGCGGCCTGGATGCCTGCTCCCGAGCCGAGGAAGAGGCCGGCGCCAATGGCGCTTCCCAGCCCCATCATGGTGAGCTGACGGGGTTTCATACTGTGCCCGAGACTTGTGGTGGGGCGCACTGCGGTGGACTTCATTGTCATGCTTGCGAACCTTCTTGTGGTCGGTGGTGAGGTCCTTTTGGGACAACTTGAATTTACCGCCCCCGCACGTCCCTTCGCGCACCGTTCATGAGAGCATGGTGGCAGTTTGCAGGTACGTCGTCGTTTTATTCGATGATTTGTGACCTGGCCGGCCAGGTTGGAAGGAAATTCGATGAATGTGGACGCGGTGGACGCCAAAATTGTCCGGTTCTTCACGGATTCGCCCAGGGCCTCGGTGCTTGAAGCCTCGCGTGTTTTGAAGATCGCCCGTGCCACCGTCCAGTCGCGGCTGGACCGGATGACCGCGGGCAGGGTCATCGGGTCGTGGGTGCCCCAGCCGGATCCGGCCCACTTCGGCTACCCGGTGGTGGCGTTCTGTTCCCTCACCATCAACCAGGACCTGGGGCATGATGCGGTGGTCGAAGCGTTGGCCCGAATCCCCGAACTGATCGAGATCCATACCGTGTCCGGCAGTTCGGACCTGATGGCCAGGATCGCGGCCAGGTCCAACCCCGACCTGCAGCGCGTCCTGGATGCCATGATCGCCACCAGGACGGTGTTGAGGTCCTCGTCCGTGATTGTCCTGAACACGCACTTCGAGGGCCGGACGCTGCCGCTGCTCGAAGCCGCCGCCGCAATGTGACCTGAAACATTTTGCCTACGGGCCCGGCAGTCGTACCATTAGTTCTAGTCAGTTTGACTATAACTACCGAGGGCGCCCCGACGGATGGGCGCGCCCGACGAAGCACATAGGCGCCGCCGGGCGCGAGGAAAGCGGGGTGAACCGCCGTGTATACGAGCTCTGCCAATGTTGCCGAGCGGCAGGCCGCACCGCCGTCGCTGGCCATTTCCACGGTGATCTTCGCCCTCCGCCCCAGCGAGAAGTCCGGCCGCCCCACCCTGTGGATCCCGTTGGTGCGCCGGATCCGTGAGCCGTTCAAGGGACTGTGGGCACTGCCCGGAGGCCCGCTGACCCACGCCGAATCCCTGCAGGACGCGGCGTCGCGGAACCTGCGGGAAACCACCGGCCTGGCGCCCAGCTACCTGGAGCAGCTTTACGCCTTCGGCGGGCTCCACCGTTCTCCGACGCAGCGCGTGGTGTCCATCGTGTACTGGGCCCTGGTGCAGCCTACGGAAGCAGCGCTCGCCGATGAGTCCGAAAACGTCAAGTGGTTCCGTGCGGACCGTCTGGGAGACCTGGCGTTCGACCACAACGCGATCGTGGACTACGCCCTCTGGCGCCTGCGGAACAAGCTGGCCTACGGCTCCGTTGCCTACCACCTGCTGGGGGAGTACTTCACCCTCGCCCAGGTCCGGGAGGTCTACGAAGCGGTCCTGGACCGCGAACTGGACCCCGCCAATTTCCGCCGGCAGCTCAAGTCCACGCCGGAGATCGAAGAAACCGGCGAATACCTGCAGGGCGGCAAACACCGCCCGCCCCGCCTCTACCGCTTTACCGGCCGCCCCGGCCTTGACCCAGATAACAGGAGCACACCATGAGCAGCGTCAACACAGCAATCCAGTTGATCACTCGCGAACAGGCCGAACAGAAAGCTCTGGGTCTGGCGACCGGAGCCGCCGCCACCTGCAGCCCGGCACTGGCCCGCGGACCATGGGACTACGATCTTGCCGAGGCCCTCGCCGGTGTGCCCGCATACGGCCCGGGTGCCTCGAGCACCGATGTTGCCCCTGCCGCGACGCCGCGCCAGGGCCAGCTGCCCGAGGAATACAAAAAGGCCAGCGACGCCGAACTGGACGCACGCATCCGGGCGGCGAAGGCCACATTGGGGGACAAAGCCGTCATCCTCGGCCACTTCTACCAGCGGGACGAGGTCATTGAGTACGCCGACTTCGTCGGCGACTCGTTCCAGCTGGCCAATGCCGCACTGACCAAACCGGACGCCGAGGCCATCATCTTCTGCGGCGTGCACTTCATGGCGGAAACCGCGGACATCCTGTCCAAGCCCGACCAGGCCGTCATCCTGCCGAACCTCGCCGCCGGCTGCTCGATGGCGGACATGGCAGACATCGATTCCGTGACCGAATGCTGGGAGCAGCTGGAGGAGCTCTACGGCACCGAGCCCGACGCCGACGGCCGGGTTCCGGTCATCCCTGTCACCTACATGAACTCCTCCGCCGCCCTCAAGGGCTTCTGCGGGGAGCACGGCGGCATCGTCTGCACGTCCTCCAACGCCGCCACCGTCCTTGAATGGGCCTTCCAGCGCGGCCAGCGGGTCCTGTTCTTCCCCGACCAGCACCTGGGCCGCAACACGGCCAAAGCCATGGGCGTGCCGATGGAGCAGATGCCCATGTGGAACCCGCGCAAGGACCTCGGCGGCAACGACGAACAGACCCTGCTCGATTCCCGCGTGATCCTCTGGCACGGCTTCTGCTCGGTGCACAAGCGCTTCAACGTGGCCCAGATCGAGAAGGCCCGCGCCGACTTCCCGGGCGTCAACGTGATCGTCCACCCTGAATGCCCCATGGAAGTTGTGGACGCCGCCGATTCCGCCGGATCCACCGACTTCATCAAGAAGGCCATCGCCGCCGCCACGGAACCCACCACGTTTGCCATCGGCACCGAGATCAACATGGTCAACCGGCTGGCAGCGGAGTACCCCCAGCACACCATCTTCTGCCTGGACCCGGTGATCTGCCCGTGCTCCACCATGTACCGGATCCACCCGGGGTACCTCGCCTGGGTGCTGGAGGGGCTGGTCAACGGCGAAACCCTGAACCGCATCACCGTGGATCACGAGGTTGCCGCTCCGGCGCGGGTGGCCCTCGAGCGGATGCTGGCGGCGCGGCCGTGACCAGGCCCGGTGTGGCCCGCCCGGCTGCGGCCGACGGCGGTGCGACCCGCAACGGCGGCACCGCGCCGCGCCGACTCGTGGTGGTGGGCAGCGGCATCGCGGGGCTGTACGCGGCGCTGCTGGCGGCCGACGCCGACGAAGGCGCCGCGGCGGAGGTGGTCCTGCTGAGCAAGGGGCAGCTGGAACACAGCAACACGTTCTACGCACAGGGCGGCGTGTCCGCCGTGCTGGAACCCGGCGAGGCCGCCCCCGGCGACTCCGTGGAGGCCCATATCGCAGACACGCTGGCAGCCGGCGCCGGACTGAACAACAGGGAAGCCGTGCGGATCCTCTGCACGGAAGCAGCACAGGACATCGCGGGGCTGCGGCGGTACGGAGTCACCTTCGACGCCGATGCGCAGGGGGACACCGCGCTGGGGCTGGAGGCTGCCCATTCAGCGCCGCGCATCCTGCACGCCGGCGGGGATGCCACCGGCGCCCGTATTGCCCGCGGCCTGATCGCGGCCGTCCTGGAACGCGCCGTGTCCGGCCGGCTGCGGTTGGAAACCGGCGCGTTCGTCACGGAGCTGACGACGGCGGGCGGCCGGGTGACCGGGGTTGAGTACCTTCAGAACGGCGAACTCAAGAGCCTGCAGGCCGCGGGCGTGCTGCTCGCCACCGGCGGCGCCGGCAGGATCTTTGCACGCACCAGCAACCCCGCCGTTGCCACGGCGGACGGACTGGCGCTCGCCTGGCGTGCAGGCGCCGCGGTGGGTGACCTTGAATTCTTCCAGTTCCACCCCACCACCATGGCCATGCGCGAGACGGCAGGAGGGCCTCCGCCGCTGCTGGTTTCCGAAGCTGTCCGCGGCGAAGGCGCGGTACTCCTCGACGCCGACGGCCACCGCTTCATGCCGGACTATCATCCCGACGCCGAGCTTGCACCGCGCGATGTCGTCTCCCGCAGCATCGCGCTGCACCTTGCCCGCACCCGGGCTCCCGCGGACAGCCCGGTGTTCCTGGACGCCAGGGGTATAGAGGCTGCCAGAGGTTCCGGCTTCCTGGCACGGCGCTTTCCCACCATCAATGCCGCCACGCGGGCGGCAGGCTACGACTGGACCGCCGAACCGCTCCCAGTGTCCCCGGCAGCCCATTACTGGATGGGCGGGGTGTCCACCGACCTGGCCGGACGAACCTCCGTCCCGGGCCTGTACGCAGCAGGCGAGGTGGCCTGTACCGGCGCCCAGGGCGCCAACAGGCTTGCCAGCAATTCGCTGCTCGAAGGATTGGTATTCGGCCGCCGCGCCGTTGAGTCTTTCCTTGGTGCTGATTCGTCGGTTGGGGCGTCGTCCGACGCCGTTCCTCCGCGTGCTGTCTCGGCCGCGGGCGGCCTCCCCTTGACGCACGCTTCCGGAACACCCTCAAACGACGGCGGACAGCGCGACTTCGGTTGGGCGGAAGTAGCCTCAGCGGAGGTGCCCGAAGGTGTTGTTAATTCTGTGCCTGATCCCGGGCCGTTTTCCCGTGACGCCCTGGGGCGGTTGATGACCGCGCATGCCGGGGTGTTGCGCAGTGGCGAGGGGCTCCGTGAGGCGGAGGCTGCGCTTTCTGCCTGGGCCGCCGTCGTCCGCCCTGAGATCGTGGCTGAAGGGCCCGACCCGCGGGAGTACGAGGACCGCAACCTGCTGCTGGCTGCCCGGCTGCTTGTGGACGCCGCCCGGAACCGGACGGTATCCGTGGGCGCACATTACCGGGCCGATACGCACCACGCGTCAGCCCCTACCCATTCCATGCAAAGGATTTCCTCATGACCACCACCGCCCCGGAAACGCCGGCCCTGACGGCCGTTGAGCTCACCGGCAGCCTTCCCGAAGCCGCCGTGCTGGGTGTGCTGCGGGCTGCGCTCGCCGAGGATGCTCCGTACGGTGACATCACCTCCCAGGTCCTCATCCCGGCGGAAGCACGCGCGACGGCGGTGCTCAACGCCCGTGTCCCGGGTGTCCTGAGCGGGGGAACCGTGTTCGCCGCCGCCATGAAACTCACGGACCCGGACGCCGTCGTCGAGCTGCTCGTGGCGGACGGCGAAAGGTTCCGCGCCGACACGCCGCTGGCCAGGGTCACCGGCAACGCCCGGGCAGTCCTGCTGGCGGAACGCGTAGGACTGAACCTTGTTCAGCGGATGAGTGCCATCGCCACCAAGACCGCCGAATTCGTGGACCTCGTCCAGGGGACCAAGGCCAGGATCACGGACACACGGAAGACGACGCCGGGCCTGCGCGTGCTGGAGCGTTACGCCGTTCGCTGCGGAGGCGGTGCCAACCACCGCTTCAGCCTGTCGGACGCAGTGCTGGCCAAGGACAACCACCTCGCGGTCATCACCGGAGGGGACCCGGCGAAACTCACAGCGGTACTCAGGGCGGCCAGGGCCCAGCTCGGCCACACCACCCACTTCGAGGTTGAGGTTGACCGGATGGACCAGGTGGAGCCGGTCCTCGCTGCCGGGGTGGACACCATCATGCTGGACAACTTCACGCTCGAGGAACTGGCTGCCGGTGTGGCCCTGGTCGGCGGACGGGCCCGGGTGGAGGCCAGCGGCAACGTCAACCTCCAAACAGTGGCTGCCATTGCCGGCACCGGCGTGGACGTCATCTCCATCGGCGGCCTCACTCACAGCGTCATCGCCCTCGACCTGGGCCTGGACGTCGAGCTGACGGTGGGCTGAACCGCCATGATTTTCCTGGACGCAGCGGCCACCACGCCGGTCCGCCGCGAGGTGCTGGAAGCCATGTGGCCCTACCTCACCGGCGACTTCGGGAACCCGTCGAGCCATCACTCGCTCGGCGAGTCCGCCGCGGCGGCGCTCGCCGGCGCGCGGACGGGTGCCGCCAAGGTGCTGAACTGCCGGCCGGCAGAAATCACCTTCACGTCCGGCGGCACGGAGGCGGACAATCTCGCCGTCAAGGGCATTGCCCTGGCCAGGCAGGCAGCCGACCCGACCCTCAACCGTGTGGTGATCAGCGCCGTCGAACATCCTGCGGTGGAGGAATCGGCGCGGTACCTCGAACGGTTCCACGGTTTTGCCGTTGATGTCGTCCCCGTGGACGGCTTCGGGCAGGTCACGCCGGAGGCCCTCGCCGCCGTGCTCCGGCCGGAGACCGCGCTGGTCAGCATCATGTACGCGAACAACGAAGTGGGAACGGTCCAGCCGGTCCGGCAGCTCGCGGCCCTCAGCCGTGAACACGGCATTCCATTCCACACCGACGCGGTCCAGGCCGCGGGCTGGCTCCCGCTGGACACGAAACTGCTGGGTGTGGACGCCATGAGCATCTCCGGGCACAAACTGGGCGCACCGAAAGGCAACGGGGCGCTGTTCGTACGGAGCCGCACCCGGCTTGAACCGCTTATCCATGGCGGCGGGCAGGAACGCGGCCGCCGCTCCGGGACCGAGAATGTTGCCGGTGCCGTGGCCTTGGCGACCGCACTGTCGCTGGTCCGCCCCGACCTGGGCCTGCCTGCGCAGGTTGCCGCCCTGCGGGACGACTTCATCCGGGAGGTCCTGGCCGGCGTTCCCGGCGCACACCTGACGGGTCACCCCGTGAACCGGCTGCCGTCGGTGGCTTCGTTCTGTTTCCCCGGAACCAGCGGAGAGTCGGTGCTCCTTGAGCTGGAACGGCAGGGGGTGGTCTGCTCCAGCGGGTCGGCCTGCGCGGCCGGATCCGACGCTGCCTCGCCGGTGCTGCTGGCGATGGGCATTCCGGCCGAAGTCGCCCAGACGGCCGTCCGGTTCAGCTTTGATGCCACGGTGACGGCGGCGGAACTGCAGGAAGCGGCAGCAGCCGTTCGTAACGCCGTCGGCAGCGTGCTGGCGCTCGGCATCCGCTAGGCGTCACCTCGCTAGGAGTTAGGGGTAAGGCGTCAGCGGTGCCGCGCGCGGCGGAAAATCCAGTGCCGCAACAGGGCAAACCGCACGGCGGTGGCCAGGAACCCGGACAGCGTGGTGGTCCACAGCTCGTCTGACATCGTGGCGTCGGGATTGAGCCAGTGCAGCACGCCAAGGCTGCCGCCCGTGATCACCAGCGCAATCACGATGACAACCAGTCCGCTGAGATGGTCCCTGGCGATTTTTCCGCGTCCGGCGATCTTGAACGTGAGGCGCCGGTTCAGGGCAGTGTTCATCACCGAGGTAATGATCAGCGCTGCGGCATTGGACAGCTGGGGTCCCAGCCAGGGCCGCAGCAGGGCATACAGGGCAAGCGATGTCACCGTGCACACGATGCCTACGCCGGTGAACCGGAGGAGCTGCCGGACTGCGGGAAAACGGAGGATGCCCGGGTAGTGCTTCGTGGCGGGGCGGCGCCGGAGGGCGGCTCCGGGAGCGGGGGCATCGGGCATGTGGAGGCCGGGACCGGGCTGTTGCGTCAGTGGGGCCGCGGTCGCAGCAGGTGACTCCATCCATCAAGCCTGCCATACGCCAGCGCCGATTCCCGTCAGGCTGAGGCCCTCACCGGGTTCGTCAGTTCGCCGATTCCCTCCACCCGGCACGTGACGGTGTCTCCGGGGTGAAGCCGCGCGCTTTCGGCGGGGAATCCCGTGAGGACGAGGTCGCCGGGGTGCAGCGTCATGAAGGACGTCAGGTAGACCAGGATTTCGTCTACGCCCCAGCCGAGGTCCGCCGAGCTGGCATGCCGGAGTTCCTTGCCGTTGTGGACGATACCAATGGAAAGCGCGCCGCTGTCCAGGCCTGTCACGATCCACGGTCCCGCCGGCGTGAACGTGTCCTGGCTCTTGGCGCTGATCCACAGGTCGTCCGTTTTCTGGAGCTCGCGGGCCGTGACGTCGTTGCCAACGGTAAAGCCGAGGACGGCTGTCCGTGCATTTTCCAGGGTCAATCCGCGGGCCCGGCGCCCGACGACGATGGTCAGCTCGGCTTCCGGGTCCACATGCCCCACGCCCGGCGCGAGTTCGATGGAATCGCCCGGTCCCACCACGCTGGTGGCCGCCTTGTGGAACGCCTGGGGCGGAAGGTCCCGGCCCGCCTGGCCGGTGTTGTGCGCCATGCCCAGGACGTTGGCCGGAACGCTGGGCGCAAGGAAGCTGAATGAGTCTTCGCCAACAGTGGATCCGTGCTGCCAGCCTGTCCGCGGAGGGGCCCCGGCGTTCGCCACGGACCCTGGGAACGGGCTATCAATTACCGTCCAGACCTTTCCCGCATCGCTGGCAAAATCCTGGGCCTCATTGGCCACGAAGAACTGTTCCCGCTCTGAGGCAGGGGAGTGCGGACGGACTCGGGCAATTCGGCGGGTTTGCATGGCGGTCATCATGACATCCTACGTCCTGTCCGGTGCTTGGGTGCAGTGTGTCGTCCGCAAGCTGCCGGCACAGGTCTGAGCCGTTAGAAGAGGGCTGCAGATCCGAATGCCACACTGAACCTGTCGCACCAAAGCACCACGGTGTCCAGCCCGCTGAGGTCCGTTCCCGGCGGGACCGCGTAGTTCTGGTTGCCGTGGGTTGCCTTGACTGGGCCGAGATCCAGGAACCTGCCGGAACGGTACTTGAACCAGTCTCCGCCTGCCTCGCGGTCGCTGAGCCACACTTTGACGTCGGGGCCGTCGCTGCTGGCAAGGTTCTCGAGTCTGACCACATGCGAACCGTCAGGCAGTTGCACCAGGCTCGCGCTGCCTGAGGTGGGATGTTCCTGGGACTGGAACGGCCCAGTGGCCAGAACATTGGGCAGTGCGGGTGCCGTAGCGACGGGAGCGGTGATTGCAGCGGCCGGCGTTGAACCGGCCGGTGAAGTGGCCGGTGAAGTGGCAGCAGGGCGCTGCGTCAGGGGTTCATCGATCGAGCTGCTGGTGAACAGCCGCCATGGCTGGAACAGTCCCATGCCCGCTACAAGCGACACCAGGAAAGCCGCGGAGGCGAATGCCAGGAGGGTGCGTCGTCGGGGTTTTCCCATAGTCAAAGGCTAAATGCCGTGCGGGCGTGGCGTCCCGCGGTTTTTCTTACGGTTCCCTATCGGCGAGGGAGCGTGTCAGTAAAGTTCGCCCACCGGGATCTCTACGGCCAGCCGGTTGGACGGACCCGCCAGCGGGCACGCCCACGCTTCGTTGTAGGCGCAGGACGGGTTGTAAGCGAAGTTGAAGTCGAGGATGAATTCGGCGTCGGGACCGGATCCCAGGACGCCGTGGAAGGCTCCCTTGATCGTGTCCAGGAGGTAGCGCCCGGCGCCGTAGCTGCCGCCGGGCTGGCCCGCCGTCGCATCCCGGAACGGCACGAAGATGCCGCCGCCGTAACCGTGCAGCTTCCAGACGGCCAGCTGGCCCATCTCCGGCAGGTCGAAGGTGCCCAGGCGCACAAACCTGACAACGCCGTCGGTCGCGGTCTCGACGTTCATTTCGCGGCCCTCGCCCTCTTTTGTCAGGGGCACGTGGAACCGGTAGATGGGGTCGTAGTCGGCGGTCCGGAGGCCGCTGAATGTTGCCTTGTCCGCTGCAGTGAGGGCGGAGGCAGGGTGGGTGCCGAACATCCGGTCCCGTTCCTGGCGCCAATACGAGTGAGCCTCGGCGGGGCTGTCCGCGGCGATTCTGCGGACGTCCTGGTACATGGCGAACGTCCGGACCCGCCAGTCGGCAATGTCCAGGGCCGAGATGTCCGCCACGCTGTCCTGGTCCGCGTCAAAGTGCTGTTCCGCCATGTCCCCAGCGTATCCCTCTTTGCGGGCGGGAAAGCCCGCACGCAAGAGTAACGCCGCCCGCGGCGGCGGGCGCGGATGCAACAACACTCCGTCCGGAACGCAGGGGCTGCGGCGGCGGCGCGGCTACGCTTGCCTCATGACAGGCAAGGCAGTAGCCCGCAGGGCCCGGTTTGGCACGGCGCTGATCGTTGTTGCCGCGGTGATGTCCGGCTGCAGCGGCGACGGCAAGGGCGAACCCGCCTGGACGGCGGGCAGCAGTGCAACGGAAAGCGCGACGCCGGCGGGCACCCCGTCGGGGTCGGCACCCGGAACAACTCCCGGAGCCTCCGCCACGGGTACGGAATCCGCGTCCCCCGACGCGACGGCGTCGGCGTGGAAGGCCTTCTCCGATTCCGCCAAGAACGTCAGCTTTGAACTGCCCCGGGACTGGATCGCGCAGTCAGTCACGCCGGACCAGGGGACGCTTCCTGGCGCCCTCAAGATCGAGGTCAAGGATGCCAAGGGCAACTACCTGGCCACACTGCAGACCGGCCTGCCATCGCCGGCCGCTGCCTCGTGCGCTGAGGCGGACCGGAAGCCGTATGTTGTGGTCAGCAGCGTCCCCGTGGACCTGCCGCACCGTGAGGGCGAGGGCCTTATCGCCCCGTATGTGGTGTTTCGTGTCATTCAGGGATACAGGTTCTTCGGCTCTTACGGCATCACCAACGTGGTGGGAGGAGGCGACGGCAGGGCCTGCGCCCTCCAGAACATCGTCCGCGGACCCGAAGGCAAAGGGGACGTCTCGTTCGGCGACCTGACCGCACTGAAGACCTTCGCGACCGACGAGAAAGTGGCCCCCGCCAAGGCGTTCGATACCCTGGACCTGGCGGCCAAGTACGTCAACGAGGGGTCCGAATTCGCGAACGTCCAGCGGATGCTAATGTCTCTGAAGATCAAAAGTTAGTCCCGCCGCCCCCCTGTAAACCCAACCGGCCGGCACTGGGGACTGTTCTGCCGCTACCTCACACCCCGGAGATACATGGAACGCAGCGTAGCCGCCCGGCTCGTCTTCAAGACCGTAGCTGAAACCAAAGTCGCACTGGCGGTTTCCGTCGCCAGGAACCCGGGGTATTCGTCCCTCGTTGAAACACTTTCGGTGACGTCAGGGGCGGACCAGGTTCCCGTCACGGAACTGTCCGACCATCATGGCGGGCGCTTCCACTACATGGAGTTCGCTGAACCCACGGAGGTGACGGTGGAGTACACGGCCGCCGTCTCCGGACTGGCGGTTCCGGAAGAGCCGAACCGCATGGAGCTCATCCGCTACGTCCGGCCCAGCCGCTACGCGGAGTCCGACCGGCTGCTCCCCACGGCCTATGCGGAATTCGGCGGGGCCCAGGGGGAAGAGCTTCTCCATGCTGTGCGCAACTGGGTCTTTAGCGAGCTCCGCTATGTCAGCGGCTCCTCCCGCGGGACCGACGGTGCGGTGGAGACGCTCCTGCACCGCCGCGGCGTGTGCCGGGACTTTGCGCACCTGGCCATCGCCCTGCTGCGGTCCAAGGACGTCCCGGCAAGGCTCGTGGCCGTCTATGCACCCGGGCTTAGTCCGATGGATTTCCACGCAGTGGCCGAGGCCTACATCAACGGTGCCTGGTACGTCATCGACCCCACCGGCCTCGCCCCGCGGGAGAGCATGCTGAGGATCACCGCCGGCCGGGACTCCTCGGACACAGCCTTCCTGTCCACCGTGGGCGGAAGCCTGTCCCTGAGGGAGCTTCGTGTGACGGCAGTGGTGGACGGCAACTTGCCCGTGGAGGATCCCACGAAGCTTGTCGCCATCACCTGAGGCACTGGTCCGTACCTCCTATCGCCCTGTCACGGCGCCCCGCAGTTTTTCGGTGAGCCGCAGCAGCTCGCGCTGTTCGCTGGCGGTCAGCGCCGGAGTAATCAGGGCGGTGATGTCCCGCACGTGCTCCCGCCCGATCTGTTTTTGCAGGTCCCGGCCGGCGTCCGTCAGCTTCAGCAGGACACCCCGGCCGTCCTGGGGCGCCGGCATCCGCTCCACCAGTCCGCGCTTTTCCAGCCTCTCCACAAGCCTGCTGAGGCTGGACTGGCTGAGCAGCACGTTGTCGTTCAGTTCGTTCAGGCGCAGCCAGCCGGAGGGGCAGCGGGAGAGCGTGAACAGGACGTCGTATTCGTTGACCGCCAGTTCCTTGAAAGCAGGGCCGGACTGCAGCCTGCGCATCACCGCCACCTGGGCGCGGAACAGCGATTCCCAGGTCTCGGCGGCGAGCCGGACAGGCGACCCGCCTGGCTGGGCGGCCATCAGGCGTCCTGCACTGTCGGCTTGCTCAGGGTGTCTTCCTGTACCTGGGCAGCCATCCGCGCTGCCACCCTCCCTGCATGCGTGGGCGGTTCCGGTACATGGGCGGGCGTGAGGGCGGCGTACTCCTTGCGCAGCACGGGCAGGACTTCCTCGCCGAACAGGTCCAGTTGTTCCAGCACGGTCTTCAGCGGCAGGCCCGCGTGGTCAATCAGGAAGAGCTGGCGCTGGTAGTCCCCGAAGTACTCACGGAACGTGAGGGTCTTTTCGATGACCTCCTGCGGGCTGCCGACGGTCAGGGGTGTCTGCGACGTGAAGTCCTCCAATGAGGGGCCATGGCCGTAGACGGGCGCATTGTCGAAGTAGGGGCGGAACTCCTTCACGGCGTCCTGGGAGTTCTTGCGCATAAAGAACTGTCCGCCCAGTCCCACGATGGCCTGGTCGGCCTTGCCGTGGCCGTAGTGCTCGTAGCGTTCGCGGTAGAGGCTGATCAGCTGCTGGTAGTGCTCCTTGGGCCAGAAGATGTTGTTGGCGAAGAATCCGTCGCCGTAATACGCGGCCACTTCCGCAATCTGCGGAGTGCGGATGGAACCGTGCCACACGAAGGGGGCCACGCCGTCGAGCGGGCGCGGAGTGGAGGTGAAGTTCTGCAGCGGCGTGCGGTGCTTGCCGGACCAGTTCACCGTGTCTTCATCCCAGAGTTTGCGCAACAGGCTGTAGTTCTCGATGGCCAGCTCGATGCCGTCCTGGATGTTCTTGCCGAACCAGGGGTAGACCGGGGCCGTGTTGCCGCGCCCCATGACCAGGTCCACGCGGCCGTCGGCCAGGTGCTGCAGCATCGCAAAGTCTTCGGCGATCTTCACGGGGTCGTTGGTGGTGATCAGCGTGGTGGCAGTGGACAGGATGATGCGTTCCGTCTGCGCCGCGATGTAGGCCAGCGTGGTGGTGGGGGAGGAGGAGAAGAACGGCCGGTTGTGGTGCTCGCCGATGGCGTAGACGTCCATACCGATCTCTTCGACTTTTTTGGCGATGGCCACGGACGCCTTGATGCGCTCGTGTTCTGTGGGCGTGCGCCCCGTGGTGGGATCAGTGGTGATGTCACTGACACTGAATACGCCGATCTGCATGATGTGCCTTTCCGTTGTCCGAACTGTTCCGGGTCTTGTTCCAGTGTAACCGATTTACATGCATTTGCATCTATCGGTGAGTGTAACGTCCGGTACGCCAGGATATTCCCGCACGGTTAAAGCAGCAGTGCCCGTACCGCCGGGGCGGCACGGGCACTGCTTTTCATCGGGCACTGCTATTTTTCAGGCGGTGTCATGATTGAGCCGCTGATGCTACTCGGGCTCTCCGGCGGCAGCCCGGCGGCCGGAGACCTTGGGAACCGTCCCCGTTGTCCAGTCGACGAACTCTGCGTCGACGTCAACCGCCGGCCCGAAATCAGGACGTTCGTGCATCGCGCGGAGCAGGGCCTTCCTCTCCCGGCGCCCCTCCACCAGCCGGTACAGCACCGGTACCAGGACCAGCGTGAGTGCGGTTGAGGAGATCAGGCCGCCGATCACCACGATCGCCAGCGGCTGGGAGATGAAGCCGCCGCCGCCGGTCAGTCCCAGCGCCATGGGCGTCAGTGCGAAGACGGTGGCCAGGGCGGTCATCAGGATGGGACGGAGGCGCTGCCGTGCGCCGTGCGTGATGGCGTCGGCCACGTTCATCCCCGGCTGGCCGGTCCGCGGCTGCCGGTACTGGTTGATGAGGTCGATCAGGACGATTGCGTTGGTCACCACAATGCCCACCAGCATCAGCATGCCGATCAATGACGGCAGGCCGAGCGGCACCCTGGTTACCAGGAGCAGCGCGATTGCCCCGGTGGCCGCGAATGGCACGGACACCAGGAGGATCAACGGCTGGATGAGCGACTTGAAGGCTGCCACCATGATCACGTACACAATGGCGATGGCGGCAAGCAGGGCCAGGCCCAGCTGCTGGAATGACTCTGTCTGCTGGGTGGTGGCCCCGCCGATCTCTGCCGTGACTCCCGCGGGAAGCCCAACGCCCTTGAGCCGGTTCTGCACCTCTGCGCTGACTTCGCCGAGGTTGGCGCCCGACGGCGTGACTGAGACGCGGGCGGTGCGCTGGCCGTTGCTGGCAGTAATGGAAACCGGGATGTCCACTTGCTCCACGGAGGCAATGCTTCCCAGCGTCACGGCTCCGCCGGACGTGGGCAGCGGAATGTTCCGCACGGCGCTGACGCTCGTGAAGCGGGTGCCCTCGCCGATCTGCACCGGGAAGTCATTGGTGTCGATCCGTACGGTACCGGCTGGAATCGGGCTGATAGTGGAAGCCAGGACGCCCGCCACCTGTTCCTCGTTCAGGCCGGCGGCGACTGCCTTGGCTCGGTCCACCTTGACCTGCACCACGGGTTGGCTGGCTGCCAGGTTGGTGGCAACCTCCGTGCTGCCGGGAACGCCCTCCATCGCCTTGACCATGGCATCGCTCGCAGCGCGGAGGTCCGCGGAGTTGGCGGCCTTGAGCGTGATGTCCACGGTGGACGTGGTGCCGAACCCGCCCTGCTGGGAGCCGACGGAGATCTTGCCCGCGTCGCTGAGCTTGGCCAGTTCGGTGCGGACGGTCTCCTGGAGCCGGGCCTGGTTGGCTTTCTCCTCGGTAACAACGGTGAACGAGGAGTTCGAGGCACCGCTGGAGGTCAGCGCGGTGAAGCCGGTCTGTGCGTTGCCCGAGGTGACCTGGACGTCCCTGATACCGTCGATGCTCCGCAGCACCTCTTCGACCTTCACGGCGGCCGCACTGGTGTCCGTCAGGCTGGTTCCGGCCGGCAGGACCTGGCGGACCGTCATGCTGTTCTCACCGGACCTGCCCAGCAGGTCGGTGGCAAGCAGCGGCGTCATGGCAGCCGTTCCGCCGAGGACCAGGACCGCCGCGATGAGGGTCACCACAGGATGCTTCTGCGTCTTGTTGAGGAGCGGCAGGTAGCCGCGCTGCAGCCGGCTGCGCTGCTCTGCCTCATGCGCCTTGGCGGCGGCTTCCCGGGCGGCCCCGGCGGAGAGTGCGGCGCCGGCGGCGGGTGTCTTGAGGAACCAGTAGGCCAGAACGGGAACGATGGTGAGCGACACCAGCAGTGAGGAAAGCAGCGCGATGGTCACCGTCAGGGCGAAGGGTCGGAACAGCTCGCCGGCCAGCTCCCCGACGAAGGCGATGGGAAGGAAGACCGCCACGGTGGTCAGGGTGGATGCCGTGATGGCGCCGGCCACTTCACGGATGGAGGTGAGGATGGCCTCCAGTTTGGCCTCGCCGTAGCTGAGGTGGCGCTTGATGTTCTCGATCACCACAATCGAGTCGTCCACCACCCGTCCGATCGCTATGGTGAGGGCCCCGAGGGTCAGGATGTTCAGGGAGTATCCGGTCGCGGACAGTCCGATGAACGTGATGAGCAGGGACAGCGGTATGGAGACGGCCGTGACCAGCGTGGACCGCACGGACATCAGGAACACCAGGATCACTGCCACAGCAAACCCGAGGCCCAGCAGGCCTTCGGTGGTCAGGTCCTTGATGGACTTCTCGATGAACGGGGCCTGGTCGAACACCGGGGTGAACTTGGCGTTGGATCCAAGCTCCGCTTCGAGCTGGCCGATGGAATCCTTCACCGCGTGCGAGATGGCCACGGTGTCGCCTTCGGGCTTTTTCGTCACGGACAAGGCAAGCGTTTCCTTGCCGTTGGTCCGCGTAATCGACGTCCGGACGTCGTCCTTGATGCTGACATCGGCCACGCTGCCGATGGTGGCGGCGTCCTTGGCGCCGCCGAGCGGCAGGGCCTTGACGGCGTCCAGGGAGTCCACCGGGCTGCCGATCTGCAACGAAAGCGTCTTGCCCTGTTCCTCGATGGTGCCCGCCGGAATCAGGGCCCCGTTGTTCTTCAGCGCATTGCTGATGGACTGGACGGTGGCACCCTTGGCGGCCATGGCCTCAGGGCGGGGAAGGATCTGGATGTGCTGGGTGGCGCCGCCGGTGACGTCGGCGCCCCTGACGCCGTCGAGCTTCTGGAGGCGGGGGACGCTGAGGCGCTGGAGGTCGGCGTTCAGCTCACTGAGCGGCTTGTCGGACGAGACCGCCAGGAACACGATCGGGAAATCGCTGATGCTGCCGGCGATGGCCTGCGGCTGGACATCATCCGGCAGCGCGCGCTTGGCGTTGGAGACGGCCCGGTCGATCTGGTTCCGTGCACGGTCCAGGTTTGTCCCGTATGTGAACACCATGGTGATTTGCGAGACGCCCGTGCGGGAGGTGGACGACGTCGACTCCAGCCCCTCGACACCGTTCAGTGCGGTTTCGAGGGGCCCGCTCACCTGTTTGTCCACGACTTCCGGAGACGCCCCGGGCATGGACGAGATGACCGTGATCTGCGGAAACTCGATGGAAGGGATGAGTTCCTGCTTCAGCGAGGACATGGTGATCACGCCGAACACCGACGCGAAGACGGTGATCAGCGCGATCAGGGCCCTGTTTGCCAGCGAAAGTTTTGCCAGCCGGTACATCTCATCGTCTCCTGGTGGGTTATCGGACTTGTGGTTGGGGGTGAAACCTGCCGTAACCCGAACAGGGCGTCAGCTGGAAGGCGCGTCCACGGCCTCCAGCTGGAGGGTCTTGGCAGTTTCTGCCTCCAGCTTTGCGGCCAGCTCCGGGTTGTCGTTGAGCTTGACGCCGTAGCCGGGCATCATCTCCTTGAGCTTCGACTGCCAGCTCCGGAAGTTCTTCGGGAAGGACTTCTGGAGCAGTTCGATCATGATGGGAACAGCGGTTGACGCTCCCGGGGACGCCCCCAGCAACGCGCCGATGGAACCGTCGCGGGCCGCGATCACTTCAGTGCCGAACTGCAGGACACCACCCTTCTTCGGATCCTTCTTGATGATCTGAACACGCTGACCGGCGGTGATGAGTTCCCAGTCGCCGTCTTTTGCTTCCGGGTAGTACTCGCGAAGGGCCTCCACCTTGTCGCCGTGGCGCTTGGCGACTTCCTTGACCAGGTAGGCAGTCAGGTCCATGTTGTCCTTGGCCACAGCCAGCATCGGGATGATGTTGCTGGGGCGGATGGACAGCGGCAGGTCCAGGTACGATCCGTTTTTCAGGAAGTTGGTGGAGAAGCCTGCGTACGGTCCGAACAGCAGGGAGCGCTTGCCGTTGACGTAGCGGGTGTCGAGGTGCGGGACGGACATGGGCGGGGCTCCGACGGATGCCTGGCCGTAGACCTTGGCGCTGTGCTGGCCGGAGAGTGCCTCATCGGTGCAGCGGAAGAACTGGCCGGAGACCGGGAAGCCGCCGTAGCCCTTGCTCTCCGGAATTCCGGAAGCCTGCAGCAGGTGGAGGGCGCCGCCGCCGGCGCCGACGAATACGAACTTCGCGCGGATGTTGCCGTGCTCGCCGGACTTCTTGTGCTTGAGCGTGAGGTCCCATCCTCCGCCCGGGGCGCGGCGGATGCCGTTGACGTCGTGGCCGTAGTTGATCTCGACGCCGTTGTTGCCCAGGTAGGTGGTCAGCTCGCGGGTCAGTGCGCCGAAGTCGACGTCGGTTCCCTCGGCTGCGCGGGTAGCGGCGATGCGCTGCCTGGCGTCGCGGCCCTTGACGATCAGGGGCGCCCACTTGGAAATCTGGGCGTGGTCTTCGGAGTACTCCATGGAACGGAAGAGGGTGTTCGGCTTCAGTGCCTCATACCGGGTCTTCAGGAAGTCCACGTTGGCGTCTCCGATCACGAAGCTCATGTGCGGGACCGTGTTGATGAAGCCCTTGGGGGACCCGATGAGGGAGTTGCTGACCAGGTGGGACCAGAACTGGCGGGACAGCTGGAACTGCTCGTTGATGTGCAGCGCCTTGGAGGGGTCAACCGAGCCGTCTTTGGCTGCGGGAGAGTAATTAAGCTCACACAGGGCGGCGTGGCCGGTTCCTGCGTTGTTCCACGGGCCTGAGCTTTCCAGGCCGGCTTCGTCGAGCCGCTCGAACAGCGAGACGGTCCAGTTCGGTTCGAGCTGCTTGATGAACGCACCCAGCGTGGCGCTCATAATGCCGCCGCCAATCAGGACGACGTCGGCATGTTGGGTCTTGGAAATGAAAGTCACAATGAGTCTCCGATAGCAGCGGCTCTGGCTGTCACAGAATATCCCCGAGCACCCCACTAACTGAAATTGGTTCAGTCCGTCAAGGTTTCAGCTCGACCTTTGTGAAAACTTCGTTTAATACCGGGGACGCGGGGTACTTCAGCACCCGGTCGGACAGCGCCAGGGCCGATATGGGGAAGGCGATGGGGACGGCCGGGACAGACTGGGCAATCTGGGCGTTGATCGTGCGGTACTGCTCCGTCCGATCCTCGCCCTCCGGCAGGCCCCGGGCCCGGGCGATCTTGGAAAAGACCTGCGGATCCTGGTAGCCGAATTCGCCGGTCTTCTCGCCGAACAGGGGGCCGACGAAGTTGTCCGGGTCGGCGTACGAGCCGTTCCAGCCGAGCAGGTGCAGGGCATGGTCACCCGGTGACTGCACTTTTTGCAGGTACCCGTCCGACCACTCCACCGGAACGGGCTTCACGTTCAGGCCCACTGCGGTGAGTTGCCTGCTGAGCTCGGCGTAGACCTTTTCGGGTGTGGGGAGGTACGGCCTTGTCACATTAAGGGGGTAGTAGAACTTGAGTTCCTCGCCCTTGTACCCGGCTTCCTCCAACAGCGCTTTGGCCTTGGCCGGATCGTAGCCCAGGGACGGAGCGTTGTTGTTGAACCCGCTGAGTTTGGGCGGGACGAACTGGGTTGCCTGCGTTGTGTTGTCGATGAAGAACCTGCGGATCAGTGTTTCCTTGTCCACTGCCATTTCGATGGCCTGCCGCACTTTGAGGTTCTGCAGGATGGGCACTTCCTGGTTCATGCCGAGATACATTACGGAGAAGGGGTCGCGCTGGATGATCTGTTTTCCGCGCTTGACCAGCTGATCGAAGTTCCCCACAGTGACGGTGTCGTAGGCGTCGATCTTCCCGTCGAGGAGGGCCTGCAGCCTCGACTGGGGCTGGTCGTAGGTGACGAAGTTGATAGTGCCGATCTGGCCCTTGTCGCCCCAATATTCCTTGTTGCTGACCAGCTTGACGCTCGAGTCTTCCCACGCCGCGAAACTGTAGGGACCCGTGCCCACGGGATGCAGTGCATAGTTCGAGACCGGCTGGCCGTCGCGGGTCTGGCTGAGGGTGTCGGCCTTCTGCTCCGCCATGGCCTTCGGGGACGACATGGCGAAGGCCGGCAGCGTCAGCGCCTGGAGGAAACCGGTGAAGGGCTGCGTGAGGTCGATCCGGACATTCCCGGCGGAGAGAGCGGTGCAGCCCTTGTAAATTGACAGAGAGGCCTGGTCGGCGTGGGCCTTGAAGACACCCTTGAAAGACGTGCCGGGGGCCTGCTTCCGCAGGCTTTCCGGGAAATTGAACCAGCGGTTGAAGTTGGTGCAGACCGACGCGGCATCGAACGGTGACCCGTCCTGGAAGGTGACGCCCTCACGGAGCTTGAACGTGTATGTGCTGCCCTCGTTGGATTCTGCCCACTCGGTCGCGAGCAGGGGAGTGGGCAGGCCGGTAGTCTGGTCCACCCCGACCAGGCCTTCGAGGACCTGGCGGGTGATCCGGTAGGACTCCGTGTCGGATGCCAGCGCCGGATCGAGTCCCAGCGGCTGGGCCGCGGTGCCGAACGTAAACGTCGCCGTGGGCGAGGTGGGGGCCGAGCTGGTCGGAACCGCAGAGGACGACACCGGCGCGGGAGCGGGCACTCCCGTGCACGAGGCAAGCAGCAGTGACAGGACACCTGCACCGATACTGACTGCAATGCGGCGCGATTTACTGCTGGGCACTCGATTATCACCTCTGGACGGCCGGAAGGCCTCTGGACGGCTGGGAGGTCCGCGGGCCGGGACCGTTCCCCAGTCTAATTGACCGATCCTGGACGCTGGCCGGGTCCGGGACGCGCCGTCCCGGGCACAACGAAGGTCCGCACCATCGGTGCGGACCTTCGGTTTCTCCAGGGTCGGCCCAGGGAGTTAGGCTGGAGCCGGATCAGGAGCGTTTGCGGGTTGCCTACTTCGGCATCAGGACGGAGTCCACCAGGTAGACCGTGGCGTTGGCGGTCTTGACGCCGCCGCAGATGACGCTGGCGTCATCGACCTTCAGCGCATCCTTGGTGCCGGTCACGGTGACGGAACCGCCCTGGACAGTCTTGTGGGTGCCCACAATCTTGTCGGGGGTGATCTGGCCGGGAACCACGTGGTAGGTCAGGATCTTGCTCAGCAGCGCGTCGTCGGTCTTGAGGGTTTCGATGGTGGCGGGGTCGATCTTGGCGAACGCGTCATCCACCGGGGCGAAGACCGTGAATTCGCTGCCATTGAGCGTATCCACCAGGTCAACCTTCGGGTTGAGCTTGCCGGACACTGCTGCCGTCAGGGTCTTAAGCAGCGGGTTGTTGGAAGCTGCAACCGCGACCGGGTCGAGGGCCATACCGGCCACCGAGCCTGCGCCGTCCGGAACCTGCTCTGCGTAGCCTGCACAGCCGGGACCCACCAGGTTGGCGGCCGGGTCCATGGCGACCGAGGAGCTGGCCGACGGGGACGGTGCCATGCTCGAAGCGGAGGGCGTGGCAGCCGGTGCCGACGAGCTGTTTGCCGTCGTGGCGGAGCCTCCGCAGGCGGTCAGGCTGAGCAGAGCGGCAGCTGCAACGCCTGCAACGGTGAAGGTAGTGCGCTTGAATGACTGCATTTCGATTCTCCTTGTTAGTGCCGATCATTGCCTGCGGCGAACGACTCTTTCGATCACTGCACTGGCTCAATTCCGACTGTGGGCACCGACCCTAGGTTGGTGTCTCAATGGGTATTCGGCAGTTCGGCGGCACCGGATGGGTGGACCTGGAGAATTCTTTTCCTGCGGACTTTTCAGGCACGGGGCATTGGCGTTAAACGACGGAATCCCGGACCGTGAGGTCCGGGATTCCGGTGTTCCTACTGCTGTGCGCAAGGGGGGACTTGAACCCCCACGCCCGAAGGCACAGGAACCTAAATCCTGCGTGTCTGCCAATTTCACCACTCGCGCGCGGCGCCGTCGTACTTAATCCTGACGCTGTTCCTGCGAATGCGAAAGGACGTACGACGGCGGATGCCAGGCTCCAGTGTACCTGCCGGCCGGGCCTTTCGCTCGGTGGCCGAAGACGCGGTTCCTACCCGCGAGGGCAGGAAACTTAGGCCAGGCCGAGGTCCCGGCGGAGCTTGGCTACGTGGCCGGTGGCCCGCACGTTGTACTGTGCCACCGCCACGTTGCCGTCCGGATCCACCACAATCGTGGACCGGATGAGGCCCTCGTAGGTCCGTCCGTAGTTCTTCTTTTCCCCCCAGGCCGCGTAGGCCTCAGCCACGGAGTGGTCCTCGTCGGACAGAAGCGGGAAGGTTAGCCCTTCCGCCTCGGCGAACTTGGCGAGCTTCGCAACCGGATCGGGAGACACGCCCAGGACGTCATAGCCTTCCCGTTGCAGGGAGGCGAGTGTGTCGCGGAAGTCGCACGCTTCCTTGGTGCAGCCGGGCGTGGACGCTGCCGGGTAGAAGTACACAATGGTGTTCCGGCCGCGGTAGCTCTTCAGGCTGACATCGTTCCCTGCGGAATCCTTCAGCGTAAAGTCCGGTGCCGGAGTGCCGGGAATGAGTCGTTCAACCAAGATGTTCTCCTCTGGAATGTTGTGGACATCCAAGCTTAGTGAGTGGGGGAGCGGGCGACGAATCCCACGCTGGCTATACTAAGTGGTATGCCTGATATGGATCGCTGGCCCACAGGGCGCCTCTTGTCCACGGCGGCACGCCTCGTCGAACATTCCTGGAATGAGAAGCTGGGAGCCATCGGGCTTACCCATGCCGGGGTCATCGCCATGGAGGTTCTCGCCTTCAACGGACCCATGACCCAGGCACAGCTTGCCCAGTTGGTCCGCGTCCAGGCCCAGACTATGGGGAAAACCCTCAGCCGGCTTGAGTCGCATGGACACATCCGCCGGGAGCGCAGCACGTCTGACCGCCGAAGCCATGTGGTGTCCCTCACCGAACGGGGGGTTGAGGCCGTGGCTGCGGCAGCGGACATGGAACGAACCGTATTGGCTGCTGCTTCGATCGACCCCGACGTGCTGCGGCAGGAGCTCCAGGCCGTAGTGACCGTCCTGGCCAGCCGCTTTGCCTCGCCGGAGACCAAATCCATCGTGGCCAACGCCGAATCCGGGCTCACCGTGGATGCCAACAGCGCCAACTGAAAAGCCCGGTAGCCGACAGGGCCGGTGATCGGTGCTGGCTGGCGGGGCTGTAAAGCAGGGCCGGGGTTTTCGCTGCAAAACGAAACCCCGCCTTCATGGCTTGTGGCCAGTGAAGACGGGGTTTCTGTGGTGCACCCCCCGGGACTCGAACCCGGAACCCATTGATTAAGAGTCAATTGCTCTGCCAGTTGAGCTAGAGGTGCAGCTGTTGTTTTGGCTGTTCCCGCGGGCTTTTGTTTCCCGCGTTCATCTCCGCAACGACATGAAACTCTACACGAGATTTAGCGCCGTGTGAAATCGGCGCCCGCTTCAGCTCCCCGGCCGGGCGGGAGGGGCCAAAATCAGCGCGGAATCAGGGTTTTCGTTGTTGGTAAGCATCCACAAGGTGCCGTCCGGGGCGAGCGAAACGTCCCGAATGCGCCCGTATCGGTTTGTGAAATGGCTCACAGGATTGCCCGCATTTTCGCCTTCGAGGGGGACTGCCCACAGCCGCTGGCCCCTGAGCGCGCCGAGATAAGCCGTGGAGCCCACAATCTCGAGCCCGCTCGGGGATGATTCCGCGGTGGACGGCCAGACCACCTTGGCATCGATGAAGCCTGGCCTGCCCGGCGCCCCTGTGACCTCCGGCCAGCCGTAGTTGCCGCCCGGCTGGATCAGGTTCAGCTCGTCATCCACGTTCGGGCCGAATTCACTGGACCACAGCCGGCCGGAGTCATCCCAGTCCAGGCCCTGGACGTTCCGGTGTCCAAGGCTGTAGACGGGGTTGTCTCCAAACGGGTTCCCGGGGGCGGGACGGCCTTCCGCGGTAATCCTGAGGATTTTGCCGCCCAGCGCGTTCGGATCCTGCGGTTGGTCGCGGCGTTGTGAATCACCGGTTCCCACGTACAGATTTCCGTCCGGTCCAAAACGGATTCGGCCGCCGTTGTGGGTTGAGGCCTTGGGGATGCCGGCGAAGATGACCTCCGGCTGTCCAAGCTTCAACGGGCTTCCGGGTTCGGCTTCCGTCAGCGTGAGACGGGCAATCCTGTTGTCCGCACCGGAGGTGAAATAGGCGAACAGCGACATGTCGGATTCGTAGTCGGGTGACACTGCCAACCCCAGGAGGCCGCCTTCTCCGCCGGGAACAACTCCGGGGACGCTGCCAAGCACCGTTGTCTTCCCGTCCTTGACCGATTTGAGTTCGCCGCTGTCACGTTCCGAGATGACGGCGGTGCCATCCGGCAGGAACACCGTGGACCAGGGCAGCTGCAGCCCTTCAACGGTCCGCAGCACCTGGGGTTCCTGGGCGGCCGGCTTGCTACCCGTGACTGAACCGGCGTTGCCTGTGGGAATGCCGCTGCCGCCGCCGGTGCAGGCGGCCAGGGTGAGCGACGAGAATAGCGCGGTGGAGGCATAAAAAAGGCGGAGCGCACGCCTGGATGTGCACCCCGCCCTCTCCGGGTTCATTGTGTACCCCGCCTCGTGGACGGCCGGGCCTAGTGCCGGCTCCGACGCGGAGCCCGGAACCCTGCTGCTTCCGCGTGGGCGGCCGACTCGAACCAGACCTCTGCGGTGGTCTCCTCGTAGTCCGGGCTGGTCTCATCGTGGTAGATCATCGACTGCGCATTGCCTTTGACCGCATAGCCCTCCGGTCCGCTGCCGTCCGGGCCCGGAGCTGCGGATCCGTCACCGTAAGGCTTGTCGGCTGCAAGGTGTCCGGTGGGCTCAGCCGTGTGGCTTGCGGCCGCTTCGGTGGCCGCTGATGACGCCGCCGCCTGCAGTGTTTCAGCATCTCCCCCGGAGGGGACGCCTGTGTCGGTCCCGGCGGCCGGTGCGGCTCCGCCGGCGGGTGACGGTTCCGCTCCGCCGGCGGGTGACGGTTCCGCTCCGCCTTCAGCGGCCGCGACATCCTCCGTCACGGCGTCCTCGGCCGCGGCGGATTCGGCGCCGGGAAGGGTGGGGGCGTGGGGTTCCGTGTACTCAGGGTGATGGACGGGTGCCTGTTTGCCTCCGTCGGCGGACGGAGTTTCCCGTGCCGCAGGTTCTTTGGCTGCTGTCTCCTTGGGGTGCGTTTCGACGGCATGCGGAGTGCTGGCCGCCTCGGACCACTGCGCTTCCCATTCGGCCTTGCCGGCCCCAGCGGCTCGGTCCGGCGCTGGGGCAGCATTCTGTGTCGCCGTGCTGGCTGTCCCTGCCGCAGGCGCATCCGCTGATGAGTCCTCGTCCCAGTCATCCACGTCTCCGCCGGCGCTCGCCGGAGCCGGGCTCATTGGACCGGCGCTCGCGGGAGGTGACGCCACCGGCGAGGACGGCTCGGCCGGTTCAGCCGCCGGGGTAGCTTGCGACGAAGGATGCGGAGTCGAAGATTCGGCAACCGGCGAGCCGAAGCCTGCGGCACTCGCCATTCCGGCAGTGGCGGCTGCCTCTGCCGACACGGCCGCGCCTCCGCCGGCCGGTGCGGCTCCCGCGGGCCTGCCTGAGCCGGCCTGCTTTGCCTGTGGAGCGGACACACCGGAATCGGAGGACGTCGATGTTCCGGTGGTATTCCCTGAACTGTTGCGGTTCAGGAGCCACCAGACGACCCCGACGATGACTACGATGACGATGACCCAAATAATCCAGTCCATAGCAGAGCCCTTCTGTCCACAAGGCAAGGTTGCCGTTGCTTGACGTTACGTCGGTGTGATTACGGCTGTAAAGGCTTACATGGGGGAATCGGGGACGTCCTGTAGCCTCGCCTCATGGATTTGAAACGGCTCCGGATTCTCCGCGAACTTTCGGACCGGGGCACCGTGGGCGCCACTGCCGAAGCAATGGAGGTGACGCCCTCCGCGGTCTCCCAACAGCTCAAGACACTCCAGGACGAACTGGGTGTTGTCCTGGTTGAAAAGTCCGGCAGGGGAGTGCGGCTCACAGAGGCGGGCCGAGCCATGGCGGCGGCCGCGGCGGACGTTTCCACGGCCATGGCCCGCGCTGAAGCCACCATCGACACGTACCGGCAGGGCTGGCAGACGCACGTCAAGGCGGCCTTCTTTCCGAGCGCGGCTGAGATGTTCCTCCCCGGCCTCCTGCATCGCGTCAAGGGGGTGGAGGGCCTTCGGTTCGAGGCCTGCTTCGAGGACCCGGGCGTCGCAGGATTCACTGCCCTGGCCGCCGATTACGACATCGTGCTGGCCCATAGCGTGGATGGCCCCGATGTTTTCGCCCGGCAGGGGCTTGTGGTTGTTCCGCTGCTGAACGAGCCGCTGGACGTGGCCATGCCGGCCGGGCACGTCCTGGCGACAAAGCCATCGCTGACAGCCAGCGATGTGGTGGGATTTCCCTGGATGGGCGTGCCGGAGGGCTTTCCGTTCGACACTGTGCTTCGCCAGATCGAGGTGCAGGCGGGAGCTCCGGCATTGCGCGCGCAGCTGTTTCCCGACCTGCGGGTGTTGGAAGCGCTTGTGAGCGCCGGCCACGGCTTGAGCCTGCTGCCCCGGTACACGGCCCGGAGAAACCAGGAGCGCGGCTTTGTGCTGCGTCCCCTGCTGGGGGTAACTGCCCGCCGCAGCATCGTAGCGCTCGCGCGCCCGGATGTGGCGGCCCGCACCACCATCCAGCAGGTCCTGTCCATGCTCGAGTCCGAAGCCGCATCGATCAACACCGCAGGCCTGAGTGACGCGTGACACATCCAAAGCGGCGACGACCCCCGGGATCTCATTATTTGAGACGAGAGTCCACTATTTGATCGAAATATTCCCGGTTTTCGGCTTAACCCTCCTTCCGGGGTCGTTGGCGTCCCGATCGGAGTCATAGACTTTGACCCATGAGTGAGGACACCCAAACAGCAACCGAGAACAAGATCGACATCAAGCCCCGCAGCCGGGTCGTCACCGACGGGATCCATGCCGCCCCCGCGCGCGGCATGTTCCGCGCCGTCGGCATGGGCGATGACGACTTCGCGAAGCCTCAGATCGGCGTTGCGAGCTCCTGGAATGAAATCACTCCCTGCAACCTCTCCCTGAACCGGCTGGCCCAGGGCGCCAAGGAAGGCGTCCACGCCGGCGGCGGCTTCCCCATGCAGTTCGGGACGATCTCCGTTTCCGACGGAATTTCCATGGGCCACGAAGGCATGCACTTCTCGCTCGTTTCCCGCGAGGTCATCGCCGACTCCGTGGAAACCGTCATGCAGGCCGAGCGCATCGACGGCTCCGTCCTGCTCGCCGGCTGCGACAAGTCCCTCCCGGGCATGCTCATGGCAGCAGCCCGCCTGGACCTGGCCAGCGTCTTCCTCTACGCGGGCTCCATCATGCCGGGCTGGGTCAAGCTCGAGGACGGCTCCGAAAAGGAAGTCACCCTCATCGACGCCTTCGAAGCCGTGGGCGCCTGCGCCGCCGGCAAGATGAGCCTCGGGGACCTGGAGCGCATCGAAAAGGCCATCTGCCCCGGCGAAGGTGCCTGCGGCGGCATGTACACGGCCAACACCATGGCCTGCATCGGCGAGGCCCTGGGCATGTCCCTGCCGGGCTCCGCTGCTCCGCCCTCGGCAGACCGCCGTCGTGATGAATTCGCCCGCAAGTCCGGCGAAGCAGTGGTCAACCTGCTCCGCCTCGGCATCACTGCCCGGGACATCATGACCAAGAAGGCCTTCGAGAACGCCATCGCCGTGACCATGGCATTCGGCGGCTCCACCAACGCTGTGCTGCACCTGCTGGCCATCGCCCGCGAAGCCGAGGTTGAGCTGACCCTGGACGACTTCAACCGCATCGGCGACAAGATCCCGCACCTGGGAGACCTGAAGCCCTTCGGCCGCTACGTTATGACTGACGTGGACAAGATCGGCGGCGTGCCGGTCATCATGAAGGCACTGCTCGACGCCGGACTGCTGCACGGAGACTGCCTCACCGTTACCGGCAAGACCCTTGCCGAGAACCTCGCGTCCATCAACCCGCCGGACCTTGACGGCAAGATCCTGCGCGCCCTGGACAACCCGATCCACAAGACCGGCGGCATCACCATCCTGCACGGTTCCATGGCTCCGGAAGGCGCCGTCGTCAAGAGCGCCGGCTTCGACGCCGACGTCTTCGAAGGCACGGCCCGCGTGTTCGAACGCGAGCAGGGCGCCCTGGATGCGCTGGACCACGGACAAATCAACAAGGGCGATGTTGTGGTCATCCGCTACGAGGGCCCCAAGGGCGGTCCGGGCATGCGCGAAATGCTCGCCATCACCGGTGCCATCAAGGGCGCCGGCCTGGGCAAGGACGTGCTGCTGCTGACCGACGGCCGCTTCTCTGGCGGAACCACCGGACTGTGCATCGGCCACGTTGCGCCCGAAGCGGCCGACGGCGGCCCCATCGCCTTCGTCAGGGACGGCGACCGGATCCGCGTGGACATCGCTGCGCGCAGCTTCGACCTGCTGGTGGACGACGCCGAGCTCGAGTCCCGCAAGATCGGCTGGGAGCCGCTGCCGGCCAAGTTCACGAAGGGCGTGCTCGCCAAGTACGCCAAGCTGGTGCACAGCGCCTCCACCGGCGCATACTGCGGGTAGCACCCCGTAGCCGCGCTAACCCAACTGACTGGCAGTTAACGTCCGCCAACGCGCTTTTCGAAGCGTTAACTGCGAGTCAGTTGGGAGGGTCGGCCAATTGGTGGACAATGACGTCCACACTGTGAGACGCGCGCCGTCGTCGTTGACACGTGTCTCACATAGAGGGAAAACTGAACGCATGACCGCATTCGTTACCGCCGACATCCTCGTCGTCCTTACCAAGCGCGTGGCTCAATAGCCCGACTGGTAACGAACCGTCACGCGCAACCCCTCGAAGAGCCACCAGGCTGAGGGGTTTTTTTATTTGTTGCAGTAATTGAATCCGCCATGAGAACCACCCGCTAATGAAGATCCACAAAGGAAGAGTCCGATGAGCAAAGGATCGCCGATCAGCCCCTCGCTGATGGCTACAAAGTCCGCTGGAGCCCCTAAAGCTCCGGAACGCGCCGACCGCACGGCCGATGCCGGTGTCGACCACGCTGCTGCTGTCTCTCCTGTCCTTGGACCGAACAACGTCGTACCCCCGACGGTGATGACCGGTTCACAAGCTATTGTCCGCTCGCTCGAAGAACTCGGCGTGGACGATATTTTTGGTTTGCCCGGTGGCGCGATCCTGCCCACCTATGACCCCTTGATGGCTTCCAGGATGAATCACGTCCTGGTCCGTCACGAACAGGGAGCCGGCCACGCCGCGCAAGGCTACGCCATGGTTACCGGGCGGGTGGGCGTTTGCATTGCCACCTCGGGCCCCGGGGCCACCAACCTCGTTACCGCCATCATGGATGCCCACATGGACTCCGTGCCGCTCGTGGCCATCACCGGCCAGGTGTCCAGCGGAGTCATTGGCACGGACGCTTTCCAGGAAGCGGACATCGTCGGCATCACTATGCCGATCACCAAGCACTCGTTCCTGGTGACCGACCCCAGCGACATCCCGCACGTCATGGCGGAGGCGTTCCACCTTGCTTCCACCGGCCGTCCCGGTCCGGTGCTGGTGGACATTGCCAAGGATGCGCAGCAGGGCCAGATGACCTTCTCCTGGCCTCCCAAGATTGACCTTCCCGGTTACCGCCCGGTGGTCCGCGGCCACAACAAGCAGGTTCGCGAAGCAGCGAAGCTGATTGCCGCGGCCAGCAAGCCTGTGCTCTACGTCGGCGGCGGCGTGGTGAAGGCGCACGCTTCGGCAGAGTTGCGGGAACTCGCCGAAATCACCGGCGCGCCCGTCGTAACCACCCTGATGGCCCGCGGCGTGTTCCCGGACTCGCACCCGCAGCACGTCGGCATGCCGGGCATGCACGGTACGGTCTCCGCCGTGACCGCGCTGCAGCAGTCCGACCTGCTCATCACGCTGGGCGCCCGTTTTGATGACCGGGTAACCGGCATCCTGAAGACGTTCGCGCCCAACGCGAAGGTCATCCACGCGGACATCGATCCGGCCGAGATTTCCAAGAACCGCACGGCGGACGTTCCGATCGTGGGATCCGTCAAGGAGATCATCCCGGAGCTCACCGAAGCCGTGAAGACGCAGTTCGAGGTATCCGGGAAGCCGGACCTGGACAACTGGTGGACGTTCCTGAACAACCTGAAGGAAACGTATCCGCTGGGCTGGACGGAGCCCGAGGACGGCCTCAGTGCACCGCAGCGCGTCATTGAGCGCATCGGCGCCCTGACGGGTCCCGAAGGTATCTACGTGGCAGGCGTCGGCCAGCACCAGATGTGGGCGGCACAGTTCATCAAGTACGAACGCCCCCACGCGTGGCTGAACTCGGGCGGAGCCGGCACCATGGGCTACGCAGTCCCGGCGGCCATGGGCGCCAAGGTGGGTGAACCGGACCGGGTGGTCTGGGCCATCGACGGTGACGGCTGCTTCCAGATGACCAACCAGGAGCTGGCCACGTGCGCCATTAACAAGATCCCCATCAAGGTTGCCATCATCAACAACTCCTCGCTGGGAATGGTGCGCCAGTGGCAGACCCTCTTCTACGAGGGCCGCTACTCGAACACCGACCTGAACACCGGACACGAAACAGTCCGCATTCCGGACTTCGTGAAACTGGGCGAGGCCTACGGCTGCGCGTCCTTCCGGTGCGAGCGCGACGAGGACATCGACGCCACCATCCTGAAGGCCCTTGAGATCAATGACCGCCCCGTGGTCATCGACTTCGTAGTGAGCCCCGACTCCATGGTGTGGCCGATGGTGCCCGCCGGAGTGAGCAACGACCAGATCCAGGTCGCCCGCAACATGACCCCGGAATGGGAAGAGGAGGACTGATCATGAGCCGCCACACGCTGTCCGTTCTGGTCGAAGACAAACCTGGTGTGCTGACCCGCGTAGCGAGCCTCTTCGCGCGCCGGGCCTTCAACATCAATTCCCTGGCCGTCGGCCCGACGGAAGTTCCGGGCATGTCCCGGATGACCGTCGTCGTCGACGCCGACGGTGACCTGATCGAACAGGTCACCAAGCAGTTGAACAAGCTGGTCAATGTGATCAAGATTGTTGAACTCACCTCAGAATCTTCCGTGCAGCGAGACCACATCCTGGTCAAGGTACGTGCGGATGCCGCAACTCGTCTGCAGGTGACCCAGGCTGCAGACCTGTTCCGCGCTTCAGTGGTCGACGTCTCCACAGACTCCGTGGTTATTGAAGCAACCGGCCACCCCGAAAAGCTCACCGCACTGCTCTCAGTGCTCGAGCCCTTCGGTATCCGCGAAATTGTGCAGTCCGGCACCTTGGCCGTTGGACGGGGATCCCGCTCCATGAGTGACAGGGCGCTACGCTCCGCGTAAGGCAACAGCCTAAACAACGGCGGGGCACAGCCTCGCCTGCGGCGCAACGCCCGTGCAGTACCGCAACACCACAGACTATTTACACACCAGAGAATCCACTCAAAAGGAGTTACGCAAGTGACTGAAATGTTCTACGACGACGACGCAGACCTCTCCATCATCCAGGGCCGCAAGGTTGCAATCGTCGGCTATGGCTCCCAGGGCCACGCCCACGCCCTGAACCTGCGCGACTCCGGCGTCGAAGTGACCATCGCCCTCAAGGAAGGCTCGTCGTCGATCGCCAAGGCCGAGGATGCAGGCTTTTCGGTGAAGAACGTCGCAGACGCCGCCGAATGGGCCGACGTCATCATGATCCTTGCGCCGGACCAGTACCAGCGCTCGATCTTCAACGACTCCATCAAGGACAAGCTGACCCCGGGCAAGGCACTCGCCTTCGCACACGGCTTCAACATCCGCTTCGGCTACATCGAGGCACCGGAGGGCGTTGACGTCATCCTGATCGCCCCGAAGGCTCCCGGCCACACCGTGCGCCGCGAATTCGAAGCCGGCCGCGGCATCCCGGACATCATCGCCGTGGAGCAGGACGCCTCCGGTTCCGCTTGGGACCTGGCCAAGTCCTACGCCAAGGCCATTGGCGGCACCCGCGCCGGCGTTATCAAGACCACCTTCACTGAAGAGACCGAAACCGACCTCTTCGGCGAGCAGTCTGTCCTGTGCGGCGGCGTGTCCCAGCTGGTCCAGTACGGCTTCGAGACCCTGACCGAGGCCGGCTACCAGCCGCAGATCGCCTACTTCGAGGTCCTGCACGAGCTCAAGCTCATCGTTGACCTCATGTGGGAAGGCGGCATCGCCAAGCAGCGCTGGAGCGTTTCCGACACCGCAGAATACGGCGACTACGTCTCCGGCCCGCGCGTCATCACCCCCGAGGTGAAGGAAAACATGAAGGCTGTCCTCGCCGACATCCAGTCCGGGGCCTTCGCCAAGCGCTTCATCGAGGACCAGGACAACGGCGGCGTTGAGTTCAAGGCACTGCGCGCCAAGGCCGAGCAGCACCCGATCGAGGCCGTTGGCCGCGAACTGCGCGGTTTGTTCTCCTGGCAGCAGCAGGACGAGGACTACGTAGAGGGCTCGGCAGCCCGCTAAGCCCGGCATTCAGCCGCCAGGCAGAAGACAACAGTGAGGCCGGGTTCACACTTAACAATGTGAGCCCGGCCTTTCCGTCAGCCTAGACTTGATTTATCCCCAGGACTGCAACGCAGAGGATCAGCCGTGTCAAAACCCGTAGTACTGCTCGCCGAAGAACTTTCCCCCGCCACAGTCGAGGCCCTCGGCCCGGACTTTGAAATCCGCCAGACCGACGGTGCCGACCGTTCCCAGCTGCTCGCAGCCATCGCGGATGTTGACGCTATCCTGGTCCGCTCTGCCACCCAGGTGGACGCCGAGGCCATCGCCGCGGCCAAGAACCTCAAGGTCATTGCCCGCGCCGGCGTCGGCCTGGACAACGTCGACATCAAGGCCGCCACCCAGGCCGGTGTCATGGTGGTCAACGCACCGACGTCGAACATCGTTTCTGCCGCCGAACTCACGGTGGGCCACATCCTGAGCCTCGCCCGCCACATCCCGCAGGCCAGCGCCGCTCTCAAGGACGGCGAATGGAAGCGCTCCAAGTACACGGGCATTGAACTCTACGAGAAGAAGATCGGCATCATCGGCCTCGGCCGGATCGGCGCCCTCGTGGCAGCCCGCCTGAAGGGCTTCGACACCAAGATCCTGGCGTACGACCCCTACATCACCTCGGCCCGCGCAGCACAGCTGGGCGTGCAGCTGGTCACCCTGGACGAACTGCTGGCCCAGTCGGACTTCATCACCATCCACATGCCCAAGACGCCGGAAACGGTGGGCATGCTCGGCGCTGAGGCGTTCAAGAAGATGAAGAAGACCGCCTACGTCATCAACGTTGCCCGCGGCGGCCTGGTGGACGAGGAGGCTCTCCACGCGGCCCTGAAGGACGGCGAGATCGCCGGAGCCGGCGTCGACGTCTTCGTCAAGGAACCCAGCACGGACCTGCCGTTCTTCGAGATGGACAACGTCGTGGTGACACCGCACCTGGGCGCATCCACCGACGAAGCGCAGGAAAAGGCCGGCGTTTCCGTGGCCAAGTCCGTCCGCCTGGCACTGGCCGGGGAACTGGTTCCCGATGCAGTGAACGTTGCCGGCGGCGTCATCGCTCCGGACGTTCGCCCGGGCATCCCGCTGATCGAGAAGCTGGGCCGCATCTTCACGGCCCTGACCCACGCATCGCTGACCCAGTTCGACGTCGAAGTTGCCGGCGAGATTTCCTCGCTGGACGTCAAGGTGCTGGAACTGGCCGCGCTCAAGGGCATCTTCGCGGACGTCGTGACCGAACAGGTCTCCTACGTCAACGCACCGGTCATTGCTGAGCAGCGCGGCATCAACGTCCGCCTGATCACCACTCCGGACACCGAGTCGTACCGCAACGTCCTGACCCTGCGCGGCGCCCTGAGCGACGGCAGCCAGATCTCCGTGGCCGGAACCCTGACAGGCCCTAAGCAGATCCAGAAGCTCGTGGGCGTCAACGGCTACGAGGTGGAAATCCCGATCAGCGAGCACCTGGTGGTGGTGGCCTACGCCGACCGCCCCGGCGTGATCGGCACCATCGGGCATATCCTGGGCATGAACAACATCAATATCGCCGGCATGCAGGTTGCGCGCCAGGCGGAGGGTGGCCAGGTCCTGGCGCTCCTGACCATCGACAGCTCGGTGCCGCAGCAGGTTCTTGACGCAATCAAGGCCGGTATTGGTGCCGAAATGGTGCGCGAAGTCGATCTGGAAGACTGACTTCCCGCCTACTCGGTGAACTTCCTGTGACAGAGGTTAACTTCTGCCACGTATGATTGGCCGGTCTGCGTACAATGGCTGGGTCCGATTTTCGGATCCGGCCGGCAGACCGGCCATTATTTTTTGCACACCCGGCAGGGGACGCCTTCACGCCTAATTAGGTGTGACTGAGGTGTGCACACACGCAATCCAGCTTTCAGGGAGCCCAATGAACGCCGTCCAGAGGTTCATCAGAAGCCGAGTGCTTTTGCTGACCGCGGCCATTTTGATCGTCGCTATGTGCCTGTCCGTCCTCGTCCAGGGCCAGTCACAGGCGGCGCTCAACCGAACAGTCGACGAGAATTCCCGCGGCCTCTATGACATTTTGGTCCAGGCCAAGGCCGGATCCGGCGGAACGCTGATGCAGCCGGAAATCGCCAACGGCCAGGGCGGCATCAGCTTCGACCAGCTGGATGGCATCAGGAAGCTCTCAGGCACGTCCGTGGCGGCTCCGATCAGCCTGGTGTCACGGGTATCGCAGAACCTGGAGTCCCCGCGTCTTGACGCCATGGACTATCTGGGATTCAACGCCGGACTCGTGGGCACCGCCACCGCCGGGGAACCGGGAGCAACCGACCCCAGCAAGTGGCCGGCAGCCGAGTCCGTCCTCACCGACGAGGCAAAGAAATACCGGATGACGGCCAGCGCCGTCAGTTCGGACGGCAAGTCGGAACAGACCCTGTTCAAGTCCATGGCCGAAGGCTCGCTCGGCAAGGCGAGGCTCGTCGAAGAGCAGACCGCCGGCGGCAAGAGCATCCGCATCGCAGGCCCCGAAGGCGAAACCGGCGTCAAGTTCCCGGCTCCCGCTGGCGGTTCCGAACACAACCTCTTCAATCTGTCGGTGTCGCTGCCGCTGGCGCCGCAGGTGACGGAGTCCGTCGTCGCCGTCGACCCCGTGTCCGAGCGTGCCCTGCTGGGCACTGCCGGTGACTTCCTGGCACCGCTCGAAAAGGCTCCGCCGGCTGACGCCCGCAACGCCGGTGCGATCGGCCGGCACTTCGAAAGCCTGTTCACCACCGGCATCAGCATGAAAGAGCTCGAAGAGGGGCCCGACTTCCTCGGCGTCAAACTCAAGTACTGGGCGCCGCTGATGACCCAGTACCAGCAGGCAAAGCGGGACGGCCAGCTCACCGCCGATTCCCAGGCCATCCCGCTGATTGTCCGCTCCGGCACCTCCCTGGACCTCAAGTACTCGGTCAAGATCGAGGAAATCGACGACTCCGGAAACGTGGTCAAGGACGTGGGCACCGTGACCCGCTCCCTGGACAAGGACTACCTCCCGTTCGTCTCCAAGTCGCCGTTCGCGCTCTCCTGGCCCGGGTCGCAGGACTACTCCAAGCTCCTGGGCAACACCGGCAACTTCAGCCAGGGCCTCTACAACCCCGCGACCTGGAGCACCGACTTCGCGTCGGCCCCCAAATACACCGATGGCTCCACCGCCGGAAACGGTGCCGTGGACAAGACCGCCACACCGGGGGAGTGGGTGACCGTCAACCGGCTCCCGGAGAAGGGTGCCGGCGGCGCGCCGGTCGACCAGACCCAGCGTGAGCCGGTCGACGAGCGCTCCTACCGCGAAAGCCTGGAGACGGGCAGCAAACCCGCCGCTCCGCTTGCCATGGTCTACGGCACATTCGATGCCGACAAGGTCCAGGAAGCTGCCGGGGACATCAACCGGCTGCCCCTGGGCGGCTACGACCCAACACCGCTTACCCTGACGGAGGACGCGCAGGGGAAAAAGGTCGAGAACACCGAACTCAAGCCGTCACTGAGCGCCACGGGCCTGGTCAGCCAGTCCGCCGGCGCCATCACCGACTACTACGGCCTCGCCGCAGCGCGGGGATACGAAGAGAACGCATCCGTCATCGACGCCATCCGTGTCCGTGCCAAGGCGCCGGGAAGCTGGAAGCAGTCGCAGCCTGAGGTCGAGCAGCTCGCCAACGAAATCCGCGACATGGGCCTCGAGGCCACCGTTGTTGCCGGCTCAGCGCGTGAAGACGCCAACATCTTTGTTCCGGGCTACTCCAAGGACGACGCCGGCAAGGAATCCGCGCTTGGCACCGTTACGCAGTCCTGGGTTCGCCAGGATGCGGCTGATGCCGTCTCCGGCTCCCTGACCGGAACGAACCTGACGCTGCTGTTCCTGACGCTCATCGGGGCGGCCCTGCTTACCGGCGCATCGACCGTCAGCTACATCCGTCAGCGGCGCCTGGAGGCCGGCACGCTGCGGGCCATGGGCTGGACCCAGACGAGGATCCGCAGCTGGGTGCTAGCGGAATTCGCTGTCGGAGCCAGCCTCCTGGCAATTGCCGGCACCGTCCTGAGCCTCGTGAGCTGGAACATCGCAACGGTCATCGTCTCGGCATCGGTCCTGGTGCTCTACGCCGCCGCGGCCTATTTTGCGGCGAGGCAGCTAAGGCACCGCGACGAAGTGGACCAGGAACCGCAGCACGACGAGCGGCTGATCGCCGTGGACTCCCCGCTCACGTTCGCCAACCGCCAGCTGAGCACCAACAAGTTCAATACCATCTCCCTTGCGGTCGCGGTCGGTGTCTTTGGGGCCGCAGTGGGCGGGCTCATAGCACTGCTGATCGACATTCCCCGGGCTGCCGGCGCGAGCGCCCTGAGCGGACTTGCCGCGGCCAGTGTGGCGCTGCCCAGCATCGTCCTGGCGCTCTCCGGAGTGGCCGTGGGCCTGGTGCTGACCCTGGTCACCGGGCGCTTTGAGCTCCAGGCCAAGCGGCAGTACCTCGGCACGCTCGAAGCGATGGGCTGGAACCCCGACATGCTCGGCCAGGTCCGGCTGTTCGAAAACGCCCTCGTGGGAACAGTGGCCTTGCCGCTCGGCGTGGTGGGCGCCCTCGGCATCGGCCTGCTGCTTGCACCCTATGCCGCACTCTGGGCCGCAGTGGCCGGACTCGTGGCTGTACTTTGCTGGATTCCAATTGCAACGAAAGTGGTCCAATGAACAACGACGTGAATCTCGACCGGATTCCCCAGGATGACGCCGGGGACGGCTCGCTCCAGACCCGTGCCAACACCATCCTGAAGGCCGCAGACCACGGGACCCCGCTGGAACTGAGCAACATCACCATCCGTTACGGCGGCCAGAAGGGCGGAGCCGACGCCGTCAACGTCGTCGAGGGCTTCGACCTGACCCTCCATGCCGGCGAAATGCACTGCGTCGCCGGCCGAAGCGGTTCCGGCAAGACCAGCATCCTGACCGTCGGCGCGGGACTGACGCTGCCGACGTCGGGCCGTGTCTTCTGGGAAGGCCAGTCCCTCGAGAGCATGGGCGACGACGAAATCGCCGACCGCCGCCGGGCACTGATCGGCTACGTCGACCAGGGCGGCGCCCTCATTGACGGCATGAGCGCCCTGGAGAACGTGCTGCTGCCCGCCGTTCCGGACGGCGAGGTGGACCAGCGCCGCGACATGGCCAAGGACCTCCTGGACCTGGTGGGACTGGGCCGGCGCATGCGGCACCGCCCCGCCCAGCTCTCCGGCGGCGAGCGTCAGCGCGTGGCGATTGCCCGCGCACTCATCCTGGGAACCCGGGTCCTTGTAGTGGACGAACCCACCGCGAGCCTGGACCGCACGTCGGCCAACCGCATCATCAGCATCCTCAAGGACACCACGTCCGACGGTATTGCTGTCCTGGTGGCGTCACATGACCACGAACTTGTCCGGCTCAGCGATACCCTGACCGAACTGATCTAGATTTAGGGGTAGCGTTTCCCGTCTGCCGGCCCAGCCACCGCTTCCGAAAAAAGGTAACTTCCCAGAGTGTCGTCTTCAGCCCACACCCCGTTCTACATCACCACTGCCATCACGTACCCCAACGGTGTACCGCACATCGGCCACGCGTACGAGTACATTGCCACCGACGCAATGGCCCGTTTCAAGCGCCTGGACGGGTTTGACGTCTTCTTCCTGACCGGCACCGATGAGCACGGCATGAAGATTGCGCAGGCTGCTGAGAAGGAAGGCATCACGCCCAAGGAGCTGGTGGACCGGAACGCCGGGATCTACAAGGCTGCCCACGCTGATTTGGGAATTTCGTACGACCGCTTCATCCGGACCACGGACGACGACCACTACGCCGCTTCGCAGGCCATCTGGAAGAAGATGGAGGCCAACGGGGACATCTACCTGTCCAAGTACGAAGGCTGGTACTCGGTCCGCGACGAAGCGTTTTACGTCGAAGACGAGACCGTGGTCAAGGAAGACGGCCTCCGCTACTCCCGCGAGACGGACACCGAACTGACGTGGACGGCCGAGGAGAGCTACTTCTTCCGGCTCTCCTCCTACCAGGACAAGCTGCTGGCCCTGTACGAGGCGCATCCGGAATTCGGCGCCCCGCAGTCCCGCTTCAACGAGGTCATCAGCTTCGTCAAGCGCGGGCTGGAGGACCTCTCCATCAGCCGCACGACGTTCGACTGGGGTGTTCCGGTTCCCGGCAACGACAAGCACGTGATGTACGTGTGGGTGGATGCGCTGACGAACTACCTCACCGGTGTGGGCTATCCGGACGTTGACTCCGAGTCGTTCCAGAAGTTCTGGCCGGCGGATGTCCACGTGATCGGCAAGGACATCTCCCGGTTCCACGCCATCTACTGGCCGGCATTCCTGATGAGCGCCGGACTGGAGCTGCCCAAGCGGATCATGATCCACGGCTTCCTGCACAACAACGGCGTCAAGATGTCCAAATCCCTGGGCAACGTCGTGGCGCCGGCGGACTTCGTGGCCCAGTACGGCCTGGACCAGGTGCGTTTCTTCTTCCTGCGCGAAGTTCCCTTCGGCGCCGACGGCAGCTACAACCACGAAGCGATTGTGGGCCGGATGAACTCGGACCTCGCAAACAACTTCGGAAACCTGGCGCAGCGCTCACTGTCCATGGTCGCCAAGAACTGCGAGGGCCGGGTTCCGGTCCCCGGTGACTTCACGGCGGAGGACACCGCGCTGCTGGCCCAGGCCAACGGCCTGCTGGACGCCGCCCGGGCTGCGTTCGAGAAGCAGGAATTCAGCCGTGCCCTGGAAACGATCTGGGGTGTCCTGGGCGACACCAACGCATACTTCGCCGAGCAGGCCCCGTGGGTGCTGCGGAAGACCGACGTCGAGCGCATGAACACGGTGCTGTACGTGACGCTTGAGGTGCTCCGGATCGTGGCCATCCTGGTCCAGCCGGTGATGCCGACGGCGTCTTCCGCGCTGCTGGGGACACTCGGCCAGCCCGACGGCGATGCCCGCCTGTTCACGGCGATCCCCGCGCCGCTGGTTCCCGGCACGCAGTTGCCCGCTCCTGCGCCGATCTTCCCGAAGTACGAGGAACCCGCCGAAGTGTAGTTCCCGCCGGTTGCTCCGGTACGTCACCAGCAAAATACCCGACGCTCCCTCACCCTTTTCGACAGGGTGGGGGAGCGCTCTTTTGCCCATCGGACGACGGTTCCCACAGCCTTTGGGCAGCAGCGCGCAGGTACTGCTTCCAAGTAGTTCAGCCTATGCATGCGAGTGAATATATTCATGAAGCAGGTAATTGGCAGCCGTGCCCGGCCGGGTAATCGCGTACCTGTTACTCGGGCTTAACCTTCGCCGCAAACCTAGCCTGAAAAGGCAAGCGAACTGATGACGAAGTCTGGGGAGTAACTGTCACCGTTCATTTCGCTTTTGAGGTCTCACACGGGTTTAGCAGTTCCTGGTCTCAAGACGGTTACTCCACGCAGTCTGGTCGGTTCGAATCGGAATTGCTATGGAGGGACCGAAAATGAAACGCACTATCGCCACTCTGGGGGTGGTGGGGCTGGGGCTGATGGGTGCCACAGTTGCAGCGAACGCCGCACCGTCGGACAAGATCACCATCTGCCACGCCACAGGCTCGGCGTCCAACCCCTATCTCTTGGAAACAATCAACCTCAACGCGTTGGCCGCCCACGTCGGTGATACCGCCGACATTGTGCCGGCGAACGTGGGGAATGACATTCCCCACGGGCAGAACCTCACGCCGGCCAACCTCATCCTGCTGGCTAACAACTGCGTGGCGCCACCCGTTCCGGTGGATCCGGGACCCGTGGACCCAGGTCCGGTCGACCCGGGTCCCGTGGATCCTGGCCCGGTGGATCCGGGACCCGTGGACCCAGGTCCGGTTGATCCGGGACCCGTGGATCCTGGCCCGGTAGACCCTGGCCCCGTTGATCCGGGTCCGGTGGATACCGTTGACGCGGTTGTCCCGCCGGCAGCTGTTGTCCCGGACGGAGTGCTGCCTGCCGCCGTGCCGCCTGCGGCTGCACCGGCTGCGGTTGTCCCGCCGGCCGCGGCAACGGTGGCGCCTGTTGCGTCAACGTCCCGGGCGGCAGCTGCCGGAGCCGTTCCGGCTGCGAGCAACGTGGGCTACAACGTCCAGACTGCTGTGGGGAGCTCAGGCACCGGGATCCCGGCATGGCTGTCCGGGTTGACCGCCCTCTTTACGGCGGTGGGGGCGTGGGTGCTCGTGAAGGGCGGCCTGCGCTCCCGCGGCGCGAACGGCTAGGGTACTCAACCCAGGGGCGGGTGCCGTGAAGTTACGGCACCCGCCCTCCTGTTTCAGCATTTCAGTCTCAGCGTCATCAGGAGCCTTTTATGGTCAGTCACCGCCGTAACCGGCGAATGCGTGCCGCCCGGATCCGTGGCCTGCTGCTTAGCTACCGGGACGTCCTGGTGCTCGCCGTATGCGCCGCGGGGCTTCTCGCAGCGTGGCTGGTTTACGGCGTGACGGGGACCGGTGACCACGGTGCGCCGGCAGCCGGGGAGCCAACAGCGATAGTGCTGTCGGGGCAGCTTCCCGATCCGTTGGATCGGGCAGAGGCGCCGGCGACGGGAACCCCGGCACCCGTAGCGGCGCCGGCACCGACCGCGCCGCCCGCTGTGACACTCGCCGACGGCGGCGCGGCTGCGGCGCAGCCGGCCGTTTCCTACCCTGCTGCGTCTGCGCCGCAAAGGATCACCTACCCGGCGGCCGGAATGGACGTGGTGGTGCATCCGCTGGAGCCCGATTCCCTTGATGCCGAAAGCCACAGCATCGTCCCGCCGGAGACGATGGACGGTTATTGGCTGACTCCCTTCGGGACGCCCGGGGCCGGGTCCACCAACACGACATACGTCATCGGCCACAGCTGGGAAGGCCTGGATGCGCCCTTCAACCACCTGAGTTCAGCCGCCGCGGCCGGAGACGAACTGACGGTCACCACAACTGCCGGCACCATGACGTACACCGTGGAGTCCGTCACCACCTATACCAAGGCCACCTTGAAGGACAGCCCCATCTGGACGGTTGCCCCCAACCGTCTGGTCCTCATCAGCTGCTACACAGAGGATCCGTGGGGCAAGAACGTGGCTGTAGTGGCCTCGCCGGTGCCGGGGCGCTGACGTTCCGGGCCGGCCGCCACGCAGTAGGTCTGGCCCGCCGACGGGCTCCCGGGCCGCGGTGTGTTCGAATATTGAGACAACTTGACCATCATGTGGATGCCTTGGCTACCCTGAAAGCATGAGCGCATCCACCATTAATCTTGCAGTCATTCCCGGCGACGGCATCGGCCCCGAGGTCATCGCCGAAGCTTTGAAGGTCCTGGAGAAGGTTGTGGCCGCTGAAGGCGTCACGCTGGACCAGACCCACTACAAGCTGGGAGCCCAGCACTGGCTGGAGACGGGCGAGACCCTCCCGGAGGAAGTGCTGAGCGATCTCCGGACCCGTGACGCCATCCTGTTCGGCGCCGTCGGGGCAGCCCCCGGCGACACCCGGATCCCGTCCGGCATCATCGAGCGGGAGATGCTCCTCAAGCTGCGCTTCAGCCTGGACCACTTCGTCAACCTACGCCCGTCACGCCTGTTCGGCAGCGTGGGCAGCCCGCTGGCCAACCCCGGCGTCATTGATTTCATTGTGGTCCGCGAAGGTACCGAGGGGCCCTACGTGGGCAACGGCGGCACCCTCCGCGCCGGGACCATACACGAGGTTGCCACCGAGGTTTCCCTGAACACCGCCCACGGCGTGGAGCGCGTGGTCCGCGATGCGTTCCGCCGGGCCAGCGAACGTCCGCGCAAGCACGTCACCCTTGTCCACAAGCACAACGTGCTGGTCTACGCGGGCCACCTGTGGAAGCGCACCGTTGAAGCGGTGGCACAGGAATTCCCGGACGTCACCCACGACTACCTGCACATTGACGCAGCAACGATCTTCATGGTCACCGACCCCTCGCGCTTCGACGTGATTGTCACGGACAACCTTTTCGGCGACATCATCACGGACCTCGCCGCTGCCGTCACCGGAGGCATCGGGCTGGCTGCCTCGGGCAACATCAACATGGAGCGCACCGCACCGTCCATGTTCGAACCGGTGCATGGATCGGCTCCTGACATCGCCGGCCAGCAGAAGGCAGACCCCACCGCGGCCATCCTGTCGGCGGCGCTGCTCCTGGACCACCTCGGCTACACCGACGCGGCGAAAAAGATCGAGGCGGCGGTCATTGCCGACGTTGAAGGCCGCAACGGCGAGGCACGCAGCACGAGTGCTGTGGGCGACGCAATCGCTGCCGCCCTGTAGGGGCCCGCATCAGGCGTAAGCTTGTTTCGAATCACCAATATGCTGCCGTGGTCCGACGCTGAACCACGTTCACACACCAGGCAGCCGACCGTGGAGGAACCATGACTCAGACTGCCCATGGCGTCGAATTCACCCAGCAGCCCTCGGCAACCCCGAAGTCTGCTGAAGAGCGTGCAGCCATCCTGGCGAACCCAGGTTTCGGCAACTATTTCACCGACCACACCGCGGTCGTCGACTACAGCGTCGACGAGACCGGCAAGGGCGGCTGGCATGACGCGCGCATTGAGGCATACGGTCCCATCTCACTCGACCCTTCGGCGGCGGTGCTTCACTACGGCCAGGAGATCTTTGAGGGGCTCAAGGCCTACCGCCATGCCGACGGCTCGGTGTGGACGTTCCGTCCCGAGGCCAACGCCGCGCGACTGAACAAGTCCGCACGCAGGCTCGCGCTGCCGGAACTTCCGGAAGAATACTTCCTCGGAGCCATCCGCGAACTCGTGCAGGCCGACCGCGAATGGGTCCCGGCGGGGGACGGCGAGGCCCTGTACCTCCGTCCGTTCATGATCGCCACCGAGGCGTTCCTGGGCGTCCGTGCAGCCAGGGAGGTCTCCTTCCGCGTGATCGCATCACCGGCCGGTAACTACTTCGGCGGCGAACTGAAGCCCGTTTCGATCTGGATCTCGCGTGAGTACGCCCGTGCGGGCCGCGGCGGAACCGGTGCGGCCAAGTGCGGCGGCAACTATGCGGCGTCCCTCATCGCGCAGCAGGAGGCTGAGGCCCACGGCTGCAAGCAGGTCCTCTTCCTGGACCAGTTCAACGACAACGCCGTTGAGGAACTTGGCGGCATGAACGTGTTCTTCGTTATGAAGGACGGTTCGCTGGTGACGCCCGCCCTGACCGGAACCATCCTTGAAGGTGTCACCCGGATGTCCGTCATGCAGGTGGCCAAGGACATGGGCCGCACCGTCACGGAGCGCAAGATCACCCTGGACGAATGGCGCGACGGTGTCGCATCGGGCGAGATCACCGAGGTCTTCGCCTGCGGGACCGCGGCCGTCATCACGCCCATCGGTGTCCTCAAGGACGCCACGGAGTTCATCGGCTCCGAGGATGCGAAGGCAGGGGAGACCACCATGGCCATCCGCGAGCAGCTCCTCGGCATCCAGACGGGCACCGTCGAGGACACCCACGGCTGGCTGATGCGCCTCGCTTGAGTCCTTCTGACTGACGCACGACGCCGGGTGGCCCGCAACGCTTGCGGGGCACCCGGCGTCGTACTTTCCAGAGTTTTACCCGCAGCGGGGCTTTTTCTCCCTATTAATAGGCGGGCAGCAACGGCATAACGGGCGAGCACTAACAGCCGCCGCCCGGGCGACGGGTCCTGCCGGCTCAGAAATGCGAAGATGGACAGGTGAATCCCGCATCCTCACCGTCGATTCTTCCCGCCAGCGACCTGGCCCGTTTCCGGCTGGCACCCAATCCCGGGCCCATGAGCCTGGACGGGACCAATTCGTACTTGCTGGGCGGCCCGGAGTCCGCGAGCTCGGTAGTGGTGGACCCCGGGCCGTTGGATGAGCAGCATCTGCTGGAGCTGGCCGGGGAGGGGAGTGTGGAGCTCATCCTCGTCACGCACCGTCATGCGGACCACACAGCAGCGGCCGCACGCTTCCACGAACTCACGGGGGCTCCGGTCCGCGCTGCGGACGCCCGGCACTGCCACGGGGGTCATCCGCTCGTTGACGGTGAAACGATCCTCGCGGCCGGAGTTGAGCTGCACGTCATTGCCACCCCCGGCCACACCTCGGACTCGCTGTGCTTCCACCTGCCCGGCGACGGCCGGCACGGATCAGTGCTGACCGGCGACACCATCCTGGGACGCGGCACCACGGTGCTGGATTTTCCCGACGGCAAACTGGGCGACTACCTGGCAACCCTGGACAGGCTCGAAAAGCTTGGACCGGCCACCGTCCTTCCCGGGCACGGGCCGGTGCTCCCCGCGCTGGATGCCGTTGTCCGCGCCTATCGGGAGCACCGCCACGAACGGCTTGCGCAGATCCGTGCGGCTATGACGGAGCTCGGCCCCGGTGCAGGAGTGCGTGAAATCACCGACGCCGTTTATTCGGACATCGATCCCGCCGTCCGTCCGGCAGCGGAGAACTCCGTGGCCGCGCAGTTGGAGTACATCCGGGGCTGAGCACGCGGCAGGACGGCTGACCGGAGACGGTACGCTAGGAACCATGCGTATCGCCCGTTTTGTAGCTGATTCCGATCCCCTCTACGGCGTTGTTGAAGGCGAGCCCGGCAGTGAGGAAGTCACTGTCATCAAGGGTGACCCTTTCTTCAACGGCGTTGAACGCAGCACCGTCAAGTACAAGCTTGAGGATGTGCGGCTGCTGGCCCCCATCATCCCGCGCAGCAAAGTTGTGGGCGTCGGACGAAATTTCGTTGAGCACGCCAAGGAACTGGGCAACGAGGTGCCGCAGCAGCCCCTCCTGTTCCTTAAGCCCAACACCTCGGTCGTGGGCCCCAACGATCCCATAGTGCTGCCGGAATTCTCGGACGAGGTTTCCTTCGAAGCCGAGCTGTGCGTGGTGATCGGACGGATCTGCAAGGACGTTCCCGAGGACCGCGTCGACGACGTCATCTTTGGCTACACCTGCGGCAACGACCTGACCGCCCGTGACGTCCAGAAGACGGACCTGCAGTGGGCGCGGGCCAAGGGCTTTGACACCTCGGCTCCGCTGGGCCCGTGGATCGAGACCGAACTGGACACCGATGACCTCCGGATCCAGGGCTGGCTCAACGGTGAACTCCGCCAGGACGGCAGCACCAGCCAGATGATCCGCGGCGTCCGCGAACTCGTCGCGGTCGTGTCGCAGGCCTTCACGCTGCTTCCCGGCGACGTGATCATGACCGGCACACCTGCGGGTGTGGGAGTGGTTACGGCCGGTGACCGCTTTGAGGTGGAGATCGAAGGCATCGGCCGCCTGTCCAATCCGATCGTCCGGCGCTAGAGACAAAACCCGCGCTAGACACAAAATCGCACAGAAACGCGGACAGCCGTCCCGGGAATTCCCGGGGCGGCTGTCCGTTTCTGCAGCGGAACTGGCGGCGGATTTGGTGGCGGGGCGGCTCCCCCGGGCAGGCGGTAAAGTTGGAGTCACTATGACTACTCCTTCTGTGTCCAACGCCGTTTCCAGTCCTGCCGTCACCCCCGAAACCCCGGTCCGGGTGCGGTTCTGCCCGTCGCCCACCGGCACCCCGCACGTGGGCCTGATCCGGACGGCGCTGTTCAACTGGGCCTACGCCCGGCACACCCAGGGAACGTTTGTGTTCCGCATCGAGGACACGGATGCGGCGCGCGACTCCGAGGAGAGCTACGAGCAGCTGCTTGAGGCGCTGAAGTGGCTGGGCATCTCGTGGGAAGAGGGCGTGGAAACGGGAGGCCCGCACGAGCCGTACCGCCAGTCACAGCGCCTTGACCTCTACAAGGACGTGGTGGCCAAGCTCCTGGACGCCGGCTACGCCTACGAGTGCTACTCGTCCCCGGAGGAAGTGGAGGCGCGTCACCGTGCCGCCGGCCGCGACCCCAAGCTCGGCTACGACAACTTCGACCGCAACCTCAGCGCCGAGCAGATTGCCGCGTTCAAAGCCGATGGCCGCGAGCCTGTGCTCCGCGTCCGCATGCCTGACGAGGACGTCACGTTCACCGACATGGTCCGCGGCGAAATCACCTTCAAGGCCGGCAGCATCCCGGACTATGTGATTGTCCGCGCGGACGGCTCCCCGCTGTACACGCTGGTGAACCCCGTTGACGACGCCCTGATGGCGATCACCCACGTGCTGCGCGGCGAGGACCTGCTCTCCTCAACTCCCCGCCAGGTGGTGCTGATCCGCGCCCTGATGGAGATCGGCGTCGCCAGCTACATGCCGGTGTTCGGCCACCTTCCCTACGTCATGGGCGAGGGCAACAAAAAGCTGTCCAAGCGCGATCCGCAGTCCAACCTGTTCCTGCTCCGGGACCGCGGCTTCATCCCCGAGGGCCTGCTCAACTACCTCTCGCTGCTGGGCTGGAGCCTGTCCGCCGATGAGGATATCTTCACCGTGGAACAGCTCATCGAAAACTTCGACGTCCACGACGTCCTGGCCAATCCCGCGCGCTTCGACATCAAAAAGGCCGAAGCGATCAACGGAACGCACATCCGGATGCTGGCGGCGGACGATTTCACGGGCCGCCTGGTCCCGTACCTCCGCGCCGCCAACCTGGTGGGGGACACTCTGACCGCACGCGAGGAGGAGATCCTCGCCGAGGCCGCACCGCTGATCCAGGAGCGCATTGCCCTGCTGGGCGAAGCGCCCGAGATGATTTCCTTCCTGTTCAAGAACGACGACGCCATCGACGTTGCGGACGATGCCCGCAAGGGGCTGCCGGAAAACCTCACCGAGGTCCTGGACGCCGCGACCGCCGCCCTGGGCGCCGTCACGGACTGGAACGCCGAGAACATCCAGACCGCGCTGAAGCAGGCGCTCGTGGAGGACCTGGGCATCAAGCCGAGGCTGGCCTTCGGTCCTGTCCGCACGGCCATCTCGGGGCGGCGGATTTCCCCGCCGCTCTTTGAATCCATGGTCATCCTGGGCAAGGCCTCATCGCTGGCCCGCCTGCACGCGTTCCGCGGCTGATGACTGCCATGCGCGGTGACGGCGGCGGTGTCCTCCATACGGGCTTTGGCGTCATCCGGGGTGTTCTGTTCGATATTGACGACACCCTGGTGGACCTTGAATTCGCCATGACCACCGCGCTGCGTGATGTCAGCGAACATCTCCTGCCCGGCCTGGACCAGGCCGGGTGGGAGAAGTTCGGGCGGATCTTCACGCACGAAACCACACACTTCTATGACCGCTACCTTGCCGGCGAACTGACCTTCAACGAGCAGCGGCTCCTCCGGGGACGGGCTGCCCTGGGCCACTTCGGCGTGGAGCTCGAGGAGGGTGAAGAGTCCCACGCCTGGGTCACGTCCTACGCGGCCCTGCAACACGGCTACGTGCGTGCGTTCGAGGACGTTACTCCGGTCCTGGACGCCCTTGACGCTGCCGGGATTCCCTACGGGGCGGTGAGCAACAACGTCCACGACTACCAGCGGGTGAAGCTGGACACGGCGGGACTGCAGCGCATCAGGGTGCTGGTGGGAACGGACACGGTGGGCGTGCCCAAACCGGATCCGGCCATCTACCTTGAAGGGGTCCGCCTCCTGGGCAGCAGCGCCGCCGAGACGCTCTACGTGGGCGACAACCGGCTGCTTGACGCAGAAGGTTCGACGGCGGCGGGTCTGCTGGGCGTCTGGCTGAACCGCAGCGGTGAAACCGAGTCTGCTTTCGCCGGTCACCAGGTAGGTTCACTGGCGGACCTGCTCGGGTAAAGGCCGGTGGCGGGCATCAGGCGGAATCCCGACGCGGCCGTTTGTTGCGCAAGGCCACAAAAGCACCCACGGAACCCAGTCCCAGCACCCCCACCATGCCGATTGCTGTGCCGGCGTCGGGCCGTCCCGCCATATCTGACGGCGACACCGCAGCGGCGCTCGAGTGCAACGTCTCCGTTCCAGCCGCTACCTTGGCGTTCCCCTCCGCGAGCCTGCCGGCCCCTGCGGCCAGTTGTGTGGAACCGGCGGCAAGCTTGGTGTTGCCCTCTGAGAGTTCCGAGGCTCCGGCGGCCAGGGCCGCGGAACCGCTCAGCAGCCCGGGTTTGGCAGGGTCAGCCGGGTCGCCCTTGACGCCGGTGTTCAGGGCCACGGCCCCGGCGGCAAGCCGGGAGGAGCCTTCGGTCATGCCGGCAGTGGCCTTGAGCAGGCCCGGGCGCTCGGCGTTTCCGGGCACGCCGTCCATCCCCACCCTGATCTTGGCGGTGCCCTCGGCCAGGAGCTGCGTGCCGAGGACAACGCCGGGGCTCGCCGGATCCTGGCTGTTGAGCTTGCCGCTCAGGGTGGTGAAGCCGGCGGTCAGCCTGCCGGCGCCGGCCTGCAATTGCCCGGTGCCTTGGTGGAGCCGTGCGGCGCCGGACTGGAGCTGGGCGGCTCCGGCGTCGAGCTTGTGGGCGCCTGCCGTGATTTTTGCAATCTTGTCTTTCACTACGGACAGCGGTACGAGCCCCTGGACGGGGTCTTCGGCGGCTGCCTGCAACAGCTCAAGGGCCTGGGCCAGGGCAGCGGTGCCCGTACCCGCCTCCGGATTGCCGTTGGCCCCGGGGTAGCCCACGAGCTGATCCGTCCCGGCAGCGAGCCGGCCAGCGCCGGCTTCCAGCCGTGAGGCACCGTCGCTGAGCTGCGTGGCGCCGTCGGCCAGATTGTTTTCCGCGTTTCCGGCGGGTGTGGGAGTCAAGGCTGCGGAAAGCTGGACCGCCCCGGCGGCAAGCTTCTGCGCACCGTCATCAACTTTGTACACGCCGGGGGCGAGTTTGTTGTTGACGTCCGCCTCAATCTTGACCGCTCCGGCCGCGAGCTTCTCGGCGCCCGCTTGGAGCTGGTCGGCGCCGGGAGCGAGCTTATCGGTGATGCCGGAACGGACCTTCTCTGCCCCGGCCGAGAGCTTTCCCGCCCCCGTGTCTGCCAGCGCGGCACCCGTGGAAAGTTTTCCGGCGCCGTCCTGGAGCTGGTCGGCACCCGCGGAGGCCTGGCCGGCCCCGTCCTTGAGCCGCGCAGATCCGTCAGTAATGCGCCCCGTGACCACGGTGTAAAAACCCAGGAGTGCAATCAGGAGCAAGGCGAGTACCGCGATGGCGATCTGCTGGGTGCGGGTGCGGATGCGGTTGTTGGGGGGAGCAGTGGCACGACTCTGTGGCACGGAGGTTCCTCTCGACGGTTCTGGCAGGAGCTGTTGTCCCTGGACGCCTCCGACCGTGACGCAGCTAACACTTGGAGCTGGGCGTGAAACTGCCGGTCGGGAAGGGGCAGGGTGACTAGTTACTGAGTGGTAACTTACCGAGAGTAAACTTGTTTCGCCCGGAATTGCAAGGAATTTCTCGGCCCGCAGTTCGGATTGCCTCCCGGCTGGGGCGTGCGGCGGTCTCGCCCGAGCGCCCAGGGGCCCCGATTTGTGCCAGCCAAAACTCTCGGGTAAAGTAATTACTCGTGCTGAGGCGCTCGGAGCAAAGGTTTAGACCTGAATCTCCGGCCCGAAAGCGTCATTGGGATATGGTGTAATTGGCAACACTACGGTTTCTGGTACCGTCATTCTAGGTTCGAGTCCTGGTATCCCAGCTCTGAAATACTGCACTCCGGTGCGGCGGATCAGCGGTTTCAAAGCGGTTTAGTCGATTTGAAACACCGGCTCTTTGTATGAAACAATCACTGAGCCTGATGGCAGAAATGCTATCCGGAAGTACGCGGCCCCATCGTATAGCGGCCTAGTACGCTGCCCTCTCACGGCGGTAACGCGGGTTCGAATCCCGCTGGGGTCACCATCGAAACGGTCCCGGGCAACAGCCCGGGGCCGTTTTGCTTTTCCTTCTTCTTTCCACCGCGCCATTGGGTTCTTTCTGGCGTCCGTGCATTCCGTGCGTTACTGCCGCCGGATTCGCGCGCCGGACCGGGGCTGAACTGGCATGATGAAGCTGTGACGTCCCCATCTGAGAGTCCGCCCCCGGGCCCGGCCGCGCCAAACTCACGGGCTGCCGCTGCCGTGGAGCTGCTCGAAGCCGTCCGCGGTGACCTCAGCACGGCCGTGCTGCCGCTCGCACTGCCGGGAGCGGACTCCGCCCGCCTTGATATCAGGAATGCGTTGTCGCAGCTGGATGACTACATCCTTCCGCGTTTCCGCAGCCTGGACGCTCCGCTTCTGGCGGTCGTGGGAGGATCCACCGGGGCCGGGAAATCCACCCTTGTGAATGCCCTAGTGGGCCACCCCGTCACACGGGCCGGTGCCATCCGGCCAACCACCAGGCAGCCGATCCTGCTGCACAATCCGGTTGACTCAGGCTGGTTCGAAGACCAGCGCGTGCTGCCGAGCCTGAGCCGAATCAGGGGTGTTGTGGTGGACGCTCAGGTGCCAGCCAACCGCGCCGGCGCCGCACCGGATGCCGCCGCGATATCGTCCTTGGTGCTGGTGGGGCATCCGGCGGTGCCGGCAGGGATTGCGCTGCTGGATGCTCCGGACGTCGACTCTGTCTCGGATGACAACCGGAAGCTCGCAGGACAATTGCTCGCGGCGGCCGACCTCTGGGTATTTGTCACAACGGCGAATCGCTATGCTGACGCCGTCCCCTGGAAGCTGCTCCTCAACGCCGCAGCCAGGGACATCATGGTGGCCGTGGTGCTGGACCGGGTGCCCCCTGCCGCAGAGGCGGAGGTGAGCGCGGACCTCCGGGCGATGCTGCAACAGGAAGGCCTCGGCGCAGCGAAGCTGTTCATTGTCCGGGAGGTCGCCCTCGACCGCCTCGGAATGCTGCCCGCCGAAGCAGTGGAACCCCTGGGGCGGTGGTTGCGCGAACTGGCGGCAGATGCGGCGGGTCGGGCCGAGATTGCCCGGCGGACGCTGAACGGCACCGTGCGCACGCTCAGCGGGCGCGTCGCTGCCCTCGCCCGGGCCTCGCAGGAGCAGCAGCAGGCGGCGGAAGTGTTGGCCAAGGATGTCCGCACCGCCTATCAGGACGCGGTGACCCGGATTCTGGAGGCCACACGGGACGGTGCCCTCCTGCGCGGTGAAGTCCTTGCCCGCTGGCAGGACTTCGTGGGCACCGGCGAGTTCTTCCGCGTCCTGGAACAAAACATCGGGCGCATGCGGGACCGGGTGGGTGCGTTTTTCCGCGGAGAGCCTGCCCCGGCGGTCAGGGTCGAAACAGCCATCGAAACCGGGCTGCAGGCCGTCATCATGGACGAAGCGGCGAATGCGGCCGAGGATGCAGACCAGCGCTGGCGTTCGGACCCGGCGGGCCGGCAACTGCTGGGCACCGACGACCTTTCCGGCACCAGCGCCGGCTTCCCGGACCGGGTCGCGGCAGAGATCCGGGCGTGGCAGGGAGGGCTGATGGAGCTCATCCGCACCGAAGGCCAAGACAAGCGCACGCAGGCCCGGTGGCTCTCCTTCGGGGTCAACGGGCTCGGAGCCTCCCTCATGATCGTTGTATTCTCCATGACTGCCGGACTCACTGGCCTGGAGGTCGGCGTGGCGGGCGGGACCGCCATTGTCGGTCAAAGGCTCCTGGAAGCCGTCTTCGGTGAAGATGCCGTACGGCGACTGGCCAAGACGGCGCGTGAGGACCTGAACGCGCGGTGCCAGAACCTGCTGCAGGATGAGCAGCAGCGCTTCCTCGAACGGCTGGACTTTGCCGCCGGCGATTCACCGGACGTGCTGGCAGGCCATGCCCGCGCCCTGCAGCGGCTGGCGGAGTCCGCGTGAGCAGGCACAGCGGGACCAGGGAAGCCTCGCGGCTCCACACCCGGCTGGAAGCCCTGAACGACGCGCGGGAGCTTGCCGGCGGGGTGCTGCCCGAGGAGTCGCTGGATGACGTGCTGCAGGTCCTGGAGCGCGCCAGTTCGCGCCGTTCGCTGTCCTCGGAACACACGGTGGTGGGATTCTTTGGTGCCACGGGCAGCGGCAAGTCCTCGCTCTTCAACGCCGTGGGCGGCGCTGACATCGCGACGGCGGCAGCACGCCGTCCCACGACCTCGGAACCGCTGGCCGGCGTCTGGGGAACAGAGGGCAGCGAGCCGCTGCTGGACTGGCTCGGGGTGAACAAGCGGCACCATTTCCCGGCAGTGCCGGGATTCGCCGATGAATCCACGGGACTGATCCTGCTGGACCTGCCCGACTTCGACTCAACGAAGGCCGCCAACAGGGAAATTGTCCAGCGGATGGTGGGGCTGGTGGACGTACTCGTGTGGGTGCTGGACCCACAGAAATATGCGGACGCAGCAGTGCACAACGACTTCCTTGCGCCGCTGGCGTCGCACGGAGCGGTCACCCTGGTGGTGCTCAACCAGATCGACCTGCTTCCGGGACCGGACATCGCCCCCGTGCTGGAATCGCTCAAAGCCATTCTGGCCCGTGACGGACTGGGCAAAGTCCAGGTCCTCGGTGCCTCTGCCCTGACGGGGACCGGCGTGGACAAAGTCCGGGCGGCCATCCGCCACGTGGCGCTGCAACGGCAGGCGTTGTCCCAGCGGCTGGCGGCGGATGTTTCCAAGGCCTCGGCGCAGCTCGCGGCGGCCTCCGGAAACGGGGAAGCGGCAGGTGTCAGGGCCGGCACCCGGTCGCGCCTGGCCGACGAGCTTGCGGCGGCCGCCAACGTCCCGCTCGTGGTCGAAGCCGTGTCGCGGTCGTACCGGCACGAAGCAACGCGGCGCACCGGCTGGCCCCTGACCCGCTGGCTGGTCCGGTTCCGTCCCGACCCGCTGCGGCGGCTCAACCTCCGCCGTGAAGGGGCCAGCGCCGAGGTCAACAGGACATCGCTGCCGCCGGCGGGGGCACCGGAACGCGCCAGGACGGACGCGGCTGTGCGGGAATTCGCGGACGCGGCCAGTACCGGAGCTCCCGGGCCCTGGCGTGCGGCCATCCGCAGCGCGGCGCGCGAAGGACGGGACCAGTTGCCGGATGCGCTGGACCAGGCCATTGCCGGCACCGACCTGCTGGCCGGACGCAAATCGTGGTGGTGGGGCCTTTTCAACGCCGTCCAGTGGCTGGCCCTTCTGGCAGCCCTGGGCGGACTCGCCTGGCTGGGCGTCCTTGCAGGCCTCGGCTATCTCCAGCTGCCGGTTCCGGAAGTGGCCAGGGTGGAGGGGTGGCCTGTGCCCACCCTGTTGATTGCCGGGGGAGCGGTGCTTGGCATTGTCCTGGCCAGCGCCGCGAAGGTCATCGCCGGCGCGGCTGCCGGACTGAGGGCCGCCGCGGCGCGGAAAAAGCTCAATGCGGCTGTCGCTGCCGTGGCGGACAGGCTGGTGGTCGAACCGGTGGAAGTCGAGGTCAGCAGGCTGAAATCCTTCAACGCGGCCCTGAAGTCCGCCGGCCGCGGCTAGCGTTGCTGCCGCGGTCAGCCTCCGTGCAGCGCTGCCGTGGCGTCGCGCACCTTGATCATGGTGCGCAGGTTGCGCGTGGTGGTGCTGGATTTGTAGCGGACCTTGGACGACACCTTGCTGAACGGGCTGTCCAGGGTGCCGCCGGCGGGTGCCAGCCAGGCCATCGCCTCCGGACCTAGTCTTTGCTGCCGGGTGCCGTCCAGGCGGGCGCCTGCCTCGAACAGTTCGTCCAGCATGGCCTTGTCCGAACTGAGCGTGATGTAGGTATGGGTCGCCTTGTCTTCGGCCGGGTACGGGCACGCCTCCACGATCGCGGCAACCCTGTCGGCGGTCAGTACCACTACCCACGCGTCATAACCAAAGGCTTCACGCAGGCAGGCTTCGACGTCCTTCTTGACCGCTGCCGCCCCGAGACTGCTGGCGAGGGCCACGTTGCCGCTTGCCAGGAGGGTCTTCACTCCGGTGAATCCGCGGGACGCCAGCGCATTCTTGAGGTCCGCCATTTTGATGTTGATGCCGCCCACATTGATGCCGCGCAGGAATACCGCATAGCTCTTCATGGGCACAGCCTATAACCCGCGAACGGGCCGGGGACGCCGGGCAAACCGCGTCCGGCGGGTGTTGTGCCGGGTCAGTCGTTGTTTTTGCGCAGTGCCTCGGTGAGGACACGGGCGGCATTGCAGACGACTTCGGCATGCAGCCGGCCCGGCTGGCGCGTCAGGCGCTCAATCGGCCCGGAAATCGAGACGGCGGCAATCACCCGTCCGGACGGACCGCGGACGGGCGCCGAAACGGAGGCGACCCCCGGCTCGCGTTCGCCGAGGCTCTGGCCCCAGCCCCGCCGTCGTACTCCCGCCAGGACCGTGGGCGTAAAGCGCGCGGCCTGCAGTCCTTCGAGGAGGCGGTCGTGGTCCTCCCAGGCAAGCAGCACCTGGGCGGCGGAGCCGGCCTTCATCGAAAGCTGCGTACCAACCGGGATGGTGTCCCGGAGGCCGATGGGGCGTTCAGCCGACGCAACGCACACGCGCCAGTCACCCTGCCGGCGGAAGATCTGCGCGCTTTCGCCGGTGGCGTCGCGCAGCTGCATCAGGACCGGCCCCGCGGAAGCGATCAGCCTGTCTTCGCCCGCGGCCGACGCGAGCTCCACCAGACGGCTGCCCAGCACAAAGCGCCCCTGGATGTCGCGGCTCACCAACCGGTGATGAACCAGTGCAAGTGCAAGCCTGTGCACGGTGGGACGCGCCAGTCCGGTGGCAGCCACCAGCTGCGCCAGGGTGGTGGGTCCGGCCTCAAGTGCGTCAAGCACGTGGGCCGCTTTATCGATGACGCCGACTCCACTAGAATTGTCCATGTACTGATATTGCCGTCTCAATATCTGAGATGCAAATCATTTGGCTGGCGTATTACGCGGGCGTGCTGGTTCAGTGGATACAAACAGCCAACAGCAGTGAAGGGAGATGGCCATGGCAAAGACATTGGCCGAGAAAGTCTGGGACGCGCACGTGGTGCGCAAAGGCGACGGCGAAGGTGCCAATGCCCAGCCGGACCTTCTCTACATCGACCTCCACCTCGTGCATGAAGTCACGTCCCCGCAGGCCTTCGAGGGGCTCCGCCTGGCCGGCCGCAAACTGCGCCGCCCGGACCTCACCATCGCCACCGAGGACCACAACACCCCCACGCTGGACATCGACAAGCCTATCGCCGATCTGACCAGCCGGACGCAGATCCAGACCCTCCGCAACAACTGCGCGGAATTCGGCGTCCGCCTGCATTCCCTGGGCGACGCCGAGCAGGGAATCGTCCACGTGGTGGGCCCCCAGCTCGGGCTCACCCAGCCGGGCATGACCGTGGTCTGCGGCGACTCGCACACGTCCACGCACGGAGCATTCGGCGCACTGGCCATGGGCATCGGCACGTCCGAGGTGGAACACGTGATGGCCACGCAGACGCTGTCCCTGAAGCCGTTCAAAACCATGGCGATCAACGTCGAGGGCACGCTCCGTCCCGGTGTTTCGGCGAAGGACATCATCCTGGCCGTCATCGCCAAGATCGGCACCGGCGGCGGGCAGGGCTACGTCCTGGAATACCGGGGCTCCGCCATCCGTGCGCTGTCCATGGAAGCCCGGATGACCATCTGCAACATGTCCATCGAAGCCGGTGCACGTGCAGGCCTGGTTGCCCCGGACCAGACCACCTATGACTACATGTACGGACGCCCGCACGCGCCGGAGGGCGCGGAGTGGGACGCCGCCGTCGAATACTGGAACACCCTGCGCACCGAAGACGACGCGACGTTCGACGTCGAGGTGGACCTGGACGCCGACACGCTGGAACCCTTTGTTACCTGGGGCACCAACCCCGGCCAGGGCGTTTCGCTGTCCTCCAAGGTTCCCTCACCCGAGGACTTCGGTGATGAAAACGCCAAGGCCGCGGCCGAACGGGCACTGCAGTACATGGGCCTGGAAGCCGGTACGCCGATGAAGGAGATCCGGGTGGACACGGTCTTCCTGGGATCCTGCACCAATTCCCGGATGGAGGACCTTCGCGCTGCGGCGGACGTCATTCGCGGCCGCACCAAGGACCCGAACATCCGCATGCTCGTCGTACCGGGCTCGGCACGCGTCCGGCTCGAGGCCGAAGCGGAAGGCCTGGACAAGGTCTTCAAGGAGTTCGGCGCCGAATGGCGTTTCGCCGGCTGCTCCATGTGCCTGGGCATGAACCCGGACCAGCTGGACGTGGGGGAGCGCTGCGCCTCCACGTCCAACCGCAACTTCGAGGGCCGCCAGGGCAAGGGCGGCCGCACCCACCTCGTCTCGCCGGTAGTCGCGGCGGCGACGGCGGTCCGCGGAACGCTGAGCTCGCCGTCGGATCTGGACCCCGCCCCGGAGTCCGCCGCCCTCCGCACCAGCGCCGCCTAGATAACGCCGACCAGTCCAGGCCGTTTAGACGCCGCCCAGACCTACCCAGCACCGAAGGATCCGCCATGGAAAAGTTCAGCACCCACACCGGGATCGGCGTACCGCTGCGCCAGAGCAACGTGGACACCGACCAGATCATCCCCGCCGTTTACCTCAAGCGCATCACCCGCACCGGCTTCGAGGACGCACTCTTCGCCGCCTGGCGCAAGGACCCGGCCTTCATCCTCAACCAGGCACCGTTCAACGCCGGCTCCGTGCTGGTTGCGGGGCCCGACTTCGGCACCGGGTCCTCCCGTGAGCACGCTGTGTGGGCACTGAAGGACTACGGCTTCAAGACCGTCCTGTCCTCCCGGTTCGCCGATATCTTCCGCGGCAACTCCGGAAAGCAGGGCCTCCTGGCGGCTGAACTCGCCCAGGATGACATTGAGCTCATCTGGAAGGTGCTGGAGAACGCCCCCGGCACCGAAGTGACGGTGGACCTCGTCTCGAAGACCGTGATGTGCGGCAACATCGTGGCTCCGTTCGAGATTGACGACTACACGCGCTGGCGCCTGCTGGAAGGCCTGGACGACATCGGGCTGACCCTCCAGCACGAGGAAGACATCACCACCTACGAGGCGACCCGTCCTGCCTTCAAGCCGAAGACCCTCCCGGCACGGCTGTCCTAGACCGGACGGTATTACCGGACCGAATTACCGGACGGGCGCGCCACGCCGCGGGTCCGCTGCTGAACGCTGCCGCGCCCGGGCCTGGTCCCTGCTGTGCCCGCTCCGGACCGTGGCGGGCCCTTCGAAAGGCGTGCCGTATTTCAGATCGGTAACGCAAGCTCCTATGCTTAGCTGGAGCCTTTGTAAGGATTTGGGGGCGAGTAGTCGTGAGGAAACCGGTATATGAGTAGTGTTCTGACAATCCGCGGAGGCGTCCCGCTGACTGGCCGCGTCACCGTCCGCGGGGCCAAGAATCTTGTCCCCAAGGCCATGGTGGCTGCCCTCCTGGGCAACGAGCCGTCCGTGTTGCGCAACGTTCCTGAAATCAAGGACGTCGAGGTTGTCACCAGCCTGCTCCAGCTCCACGGCGTCACCGTGGACAAGGACCCCGTCACCGGGGACCTCACCCTGGATCCGAAGGGCGCCAAGACCGCGTCCAGCACCGCCATCGACGCCCACGCGGGCGATTCCCGGATCCCCATCCTGCTGTGCGGCCCGCTGATCCACGCGATCGGTGAGGCCTTCATTCCGGACCTGGGCGGCTGCAAGATCGGCGACCGCCCGATTGACTACCACCTGAACGTCCTGCGTCAGTTCGGGGCCGTCGTCGAAAAGCGCCCGGGCGGCATCCACATTTCCGCGCCCAAGGGACTTCAGGGGGCCAAGATCTCCCTGCCGTACCCGTCGGTGGGAGCCACCGAACAGGTCCTTCTCAGCGCCACCCGTGCCGAAGGCATCACGGAGCTCTCCGGTGCCGCCACGGAGCCGGAAATCATCGACCTCATTGCCGTGCTGCAGAAGATGGGCGCCATCATCAGCGTCCAGACGGACCGCACCATCCGGATCGAAGGCGTGAAGGACCTGGGCGGCTACAACCACCGCGCCCTCTCGGACCGCAACGAGTCCGCATCCTGGGCTTCAGCTGCGCTTGTGACACGCGGAGACATTTTTGTCGAGGGTGCATCCCAGCGCGACATGATGACCTTCCTGAACACCTACCGCAAGGTCGGCGGCGGCATGGACATCGGCGAGGACGGCATCCGTTTCTACCACCGCGGCGGCAAGCTGAACCCCCTCGTCCTGGAAACGGACGTGCACCCGGGATTCATGACCGACTGGCAGCAGCCGCTCGTTGTAGCCCTGACCCAGGCCGAGGGTGTGTCAATCGTCCACGAAACCGTCTACGAGAACCGTTTCGGCTTCACTGACGCCCTCCTTCGGATGGGTGCCAACATCCAGGTGCACCGGGAATGCCTCGGCAGCGTGCCGTGCCGCTTCGGCCAGCGCAACTTCCTGCACTCGGCCGTCATCTCGGGCCCCACGCAGCTCAAGGGCACCGACATCGACGTCCCGGACCTCCGGGGCGGCTTCAGCCATCTCATCGCAGCACTGGCCGCCACCGGCACGTCCCGGGTGACCGGAATCGACATCATCAACCGCGGCTACGAGCGCTTCACCGAGAAGCTCGCCGGCCTGGGCGCCGATTTCGACATCACCTCAGCCAAGTAACGGGGTCCCAGTGAAGGAAACGGCCAAGAGCCGCATCACCTTTGTCATCGTCGCCGGGATCGTCAGGCCCGTGATGAACCTGCTCATGAACAAGAAGTGGGAAGGGCTGGAAAAGCTCCCGGCGGGCGGCTTCATCGCTGCCCCTAACCACTGCACCGAGATCGACCCGCTGGTCATCGGCCACATGCTCTATAACCAGAAGCGGATGCCGCACTTCCTCGCCAAGGGCGGTCTCTTCAAGGTGCCGGTCGTCGGGGCCGTGCTGCACGCCACCAAGCAGATCCCGGTGGAACGCTCGACGGCGGGGGCCAACCGTTCGTTGAACGTCGCCAAGGAAGTGGTGGCCGAAGGCGGGGCAATCATCATCTACCCCGAAGGCACCCTGACCCGGGACCCGGACCTCTGGCCGATGAAGGGCCACACAGGCGCCGCCCGGATGGCACTGGAAAGCGGAATTCCGGTTGTTCCCATGGCCCACTGGGGAGCCCACCAGGTCTTCCCCCGCTATGCCAAGCGCTTCCACGTGTTCCCCCGCCGGACGTCCCGCGTCATCGTGGGCGATCCCGTGGACCTCAGTGCTTTTGAGGGCCTTCCGCTGGACAAGGCCACGCTGACGGCGGCCACCGCCGTCATCATGGACGCCATCACCGGGCTGCTCGCTACGCTGCGTTCCGAGCAGCCGCCCGCCGTACGGTGGGACCCGGCCGCCCACAACCAGAGCAAACACGGACGCAACATCGAACGGGACGGCAAATGACCCAGGAACAGGCTGCAGCGGGCTCAGCGAAATCGGTCGCCGTCCTCGGAGCCGGCTCCTGGGGCACCACTTTTGCCAAGATCCTCGCGGACGCCGCCACGGCATCCGGCGTGCAGCGGAGCATCCGGCTCTGGGGCCGCCGCAGCGAAGTCGTGGAGCAGATCAACACCCGGCACCGCAACCCGCAGTACCTCAAGGAGATTGACCTCCCGCCCAGCATCACCGCATCGACCGACGTCGCGGACGTCCTTTCCGGCGCGGACCTTGTGGTCCTGGCCGTTCCCGCCCAGTCCCTGCGGCTGCAGCTTCGCGGGTGGCGGCACCTGATCTCGCCGGACGCCCTGGTGGTCTCCCTGATGAAGGGGCTGGAGCTGAGTTCAGACGCCCGCATGAGCGAAGTCATCTGTGAGGAACTGGGCATCAAGGCGGACCGCGTTGCCGTGGTTTCCGGGCCGAACCTGGCCATGGAAATTGCCAGGGAGGAGCCCACCGCGTCGGTCGTGGCCTGCTCGGACGCCCAGGTGGCGTCGTGGATCGCCCGCAGCTGCACCGCACCATACTTCCGCCCCTACACCACCTCCGACGTCGTCGGCGTTGAAATCGGCGGCATCGTCAAGAATGTCATCGCCTTGGCCGTAGGCATCTGCGAAGGCAAGCAAATGGGTGACAACACTAAGGCTTCGGTCATCACCCGCGGCCTTGCGGAGACGTCGAGGCTGGCGCTCGCTCTCGGCGGCGAGTCACAGACCATGGCCGGCCTCGCCGGCCTGGGGGATTTGGTGGCAACCTGCTCCTCGCCGCTGTCACGGAACCACACCGCCGGACGCCTCCTCGGCAAAGGCCTGACGCTGGAACAGGTGGCCGCGGAAATGACCCAAACGGCCGAAGGGATCAAATCGGGCCAGGCCGTGCATGAACTTGCCGGAAAACTCGGCGTCGAAATGCCCATCACTGCGGCAGTCGTTGCCGTCCTGGCCGGAAAATTGTCCGTTGACGAACTGGGACCGCTGTTGCTGGCCCGGGACCTTAAATCCGAAGGCGATTACTGACTGTGTCGGAAGAACAATTGAACAAGAACACCGGTGGCGGCCGCACCAAACCACGCGTTGCCGTTTTGTTTGGGGGCCGTTCGAGTGAGCACGCCGTCAGCTGTGTGACCGCTGCCGGCGTTCTCGGGGCCATCGACTACGACAAGTACGATGTCATCCCCATCGGCATTGCCAAGACCGGTCAGTGGGTCCTTGCTCCGGGGGATACCCGGCAGTGGTCCCTTTCGGCGTCCTCGCTCCCCGAAGTGGCGCCGTCGGCCCGGACGGTCACACTCGCCGAAATCGGCGGCGAACACCAGCTGATCGTCGCCTCCCCGAACGAAGTCCCGCAGGAACTCGGCTCCGTGGACGTGGTCTTCCCGCTACTCCATGGCCCGTTCGGCGAGGACGGCACCATCCAGGGATTGCTGGAGCTCTCGGACACCCGCTACGTGGGTGCAGGTGTCCTGGCCTCCGCGGTTGGTATGGACAAGCACTACATGAAGGTCGTCTTCGAAGCCGCCGGCCTGCAGGTGGGTCCGTACATTGCCGTGACGGACCGTCAGTGGGTCACGGACCCCGAATCCGTCCGCAAGCGCGTTGACCTGCTCGGTTACCCCGTGTTCGTCAAGCCTGCCAGGGCGGGATCCTCCATGGGCATCTCCAAGGTGGACTCCCTGGAGGGCCTGGATGCGGCCATCGAGGCTGCCCGTGAGCACGACCTCAAACTCGTGATCGAAGCCGGAATCGTGGGCCGCGAAATCGAGTGCGCCGTCCTCGAAGGGCGCGGCACCGAAGGCCCGCGGACGTCAATGCCGGGCGAGATCGCAGTGGCACCGGGTGAGCACGAGTTCTATGACTTCAATGCCAAATACGTGGAGGACGACGCCGCCTCGCTGAGCTGCCCGGCCGACATCCCCGACGAAGCAATCGCCCGTGTCCGCGAGCTGGCCGCCGCGGCGTTCGATGCTGTGGGGGCGGAAGGGCTGAGCAGGGTCGACTTCTTCTACACGCCCGACGGTGAGCTGATCATCAACGAGATCAACACCATGCCCGGCTTCACGCCCAAGAGCATGTACCCGCAGATGTGGGCTGCCTCGGGACTGAGCTATGCGGAGCTTATCGACGAACTCATCTACCTGGCCCTGAACCGGAAGACTGGGCTGCGCTAACCGCTGTTGCCGCTGGGCAACTGCCGCTCCGGCTACTGCCCGGTGGGCAGGTTCTGCAGCTCTTCCTGGCCCACGCAGTTCCGGTTGGCCTTGATCTTCCTGGCAGCGGCGGACAGTTCCGCCAGCACGGTCGCGGAACTGATCTGGTCCGGATCCATGAGGATCTCCGTGGCCGGTTCACGGCCGAACGTGGTCAGCGTCCACACGGGGTCGCCTTCCTTGATGACCCAGTCGATGCCGTTGACGCTGACGCAGCGGTCGGTGGTGGGGCCGGGCACGTTGACCCCGCAGCGCAGGATGACCTTGGATGGGTCGCCCCAGGCGGCGGTTGCCTGGCTATTGGTCTTCCGCAGCCCGGCATCACCCATGGTGTCCGGAAGGGCAACCATCATGGGGGCACAGGCCGGGTTGGCCGCGTCCTTGGCCGGTGACACGTCCACCGTCGGGGCGCACGCACTGAGGGCCAGCACCACGGCCGCCGCCGTTGCCGGGAGGCGAAGCGAACTGATGGTAACCGGGGTGCGGAGGGGGTGCATGATTTAAGCCTATCCCGCCCCGGCATGCCTGACGGACGCCGCCGGATGTCGGTCCCTGACTGTAGCGTAGAGCTGTGCCTGAAACTCACCTCACCGTCGCCGGACTCTCCGAGTCCGAACTCCTAGCCAAGATCTTCCCGCGCCTCAACAACGGGCCCGGGCAGGGCACCGCGCTCCTGCTTGGACCCGGGGATGACGCCGCCATTGTGGCCGCCCCGGACGGGCGGACGGTTGTCAGCATTGACACCCAGGTGCAGGACCAGGATTTCCGGCTGGAATGGCGCAACGGATACCGGACCACCGGCTTCGACGTCGGCTGGAAAGCCGCGGCCCAGAACCTCAGCGACATCAACGCCATGGGCGCACGGTCCACATCCATGGTGGTGAGCCTGACCCTGCCGCCGGAGACGGCGGTCGCCTGGGTGGAGGATTTCGCCGACGGTCTCTCGCACGCCATCCGGGACCTGGGCGCTGCCGGATGTTCCGTTGCCGGCGGGGACCTCGGCCGCGGGCGGGAACTCGCTGTCACCGTGGCCATCCTGGGGACGCTGGACGGCAAGGAAGCCGTCCTGCGCTCGGGCGCCCGCCCGGGTCACATCGTTGCGCTTGCCGGAACGGTGGGGCATGCGGCGGCCGGCCTTGCCCTGCTTGAGTCCGGGCCAAGCGTTGAGCTGCTGACGCCGGAGCAGCGGATCATCATGGACAGGCAATGCCGGCCTCTTCCGCCGCTCGCTGCCGGGCCGTCAGCGCTCGCCGCCGGAGCCTCGGCAATGATGGACATTTCGGACGGACTGATCCGCGACGGCAGCCGCCTGGCCGCCGCGAGCGGCGTCGTCCTGGACCTGGATCCGGCAGTGCTGAAGCTTCTCACAGGGCCTTTGTCCGCAGCCGCTGACGCGGTTGGCGGGGACCCCATGGCGTGGGTCCTTGGCGGCGGGGAAGATCATGGACTTCTCGCCGCATTCCCCGCGGACGTACAGCTGCCTCCGGGTTTCGCTGCGATAGGCTCAGTAGAAGCCCTTGCACCAATGGAAAGCACTGGCGTCAAGATAGCGGGCCGGCCCGCGGACACTGTGGGATGGGATCACTTTGCAGACTAAGATTGCCGCCAACGCGCAAGCGATGAAGCGGTGGTTGGGCAAGGCCGAAACAGCGCTCGGGAACCACAGCGACCGGCTCAACGCCATAAACATCTTTCCCGTGGCCGACGGCGATACCGGCACCAACCTCTACCTGACGGTCCGTGCCGCCGCGCAGGCCCTCAACGGCCCCGCAGCACCACATGACCCCGGGACCGCGAACCCGGCGGGGAGCCACGGCCAGCAGGACGTCGGGGCACTGCTAGCGCGGGCCGGAGAGGCCGCCATGGAACAGGCACGCGGTAACTCGGGCACCTTGTTCTCGGTGTTCCTGTGCGCTGCCGCCGAGCCTCTGGCCGGCCATACCCGCCTCAGCTCGCCATTGCTGGCCGCCGCGCTGAACCGGGCCCAGATCCGGGCCTGGTCCGCTCTGAGCGATCCCGTGCCGGGGACCATGCTCTCGGTGATGGAGGCGGCTGCACGGGCGGCGGCCGGCGTGGACGCCGACCAGAACGGGGACGACAGCAACCATGCCCTGGGGCTCGCCCTGGACGCCGCGGTTGAGGCGGCCCTGGAAGCGGTCGTCCGGACCGAGGACCAGTTGGCCGCCCTGCACGAAGCCCATGTCGTTGACGCTGGAGGGGTGGGGATGCTGCTGATCCTGGACTGCCTGCGCTCCGCTGTGCTGGGCGAAGAACTTCAAAGCGACATGCTGGACGGCCTGCACGGCTATGACGTCCAGGATCCCCACATCCATGCGGACCTGCCTGACGACGACGGCGTGGAAGTCATGTGCACCATCAGCCTCTCGCCCCTGGATGCGGCAACCCTCCGCCAGCGCCTGGACGAAATGGGTGATTCGGTGATCATGAGCCAGGTGGGCGGCGCCATGGACACCGGCGGAAAGTACCGCTGGCGCGTGCACGTCCACGTTTCCGCCCCCGAACCAGCCGTGGCACTGATCGGTTCCCTCGGGGAACCCACGGACATCTCGGTCAGCCAGCTCGCCTTGCCCCGGGACCCCAACGGACATGAACGCTGAGCTGGACCTCGGCCTGGAACGCCGCATCGGCAAACGGTCCGCGGCCGTCATCGAGAAACATCTGGGCATCACCACAGTGGGCGGCCTGCTCAACTACTTTCCGCGCCGCTACCTCAGCCGGGGTGAGCTGACCCCCATCAGCGAGGTGCCGCTGGATGAAGAGGTCACCCTCATCGCGCGCGTCGTCTCCAACAGCACCAGGGCCATGCGGGCCCGCCGCGGCACGCTCACGGACGTCGTCATTACGGACGATTCCGCAGCCAAACACAACAGCCAGGGCAGCGCCGGCAGGCTTCCTGGTGCCGGCGTGCCCGGCACACTGAAGGTGAGCTTCTTCAACGGCTACCGCGCCAAAGCGGAGCTGCTCCCGGGCCGGCGGGCCCTGTTCTCGGGCAAAGTCACCCGGTACGCCGGCAGCCTGAGCCTCACGAACCCTGACTTCCAGCTGCTGGACGAGGACCCTGACACCCCGGGCATGGACCCGGAGAAGCTCGCCGCCATGCCCATCCCGATCTATCCGGCAACGGCTAAACTCACCAGCTGGTCCATCCAGAAAGTGATCTCCACCCTCCTGGACACGGTCGACCTGGATGTCCTGGACGATCCGCTGCCGGCCGAGGTCTCGGCCCGGGAGAAGTTCATGCCGGCGGCGGAGGCCTACCGGCTGATCCATATCCCGCAGGTGCCTGGCGACTGGCAGCGGGCCAGGGACCGCTTCAGGTACCAGGAGGCCCTGGTCCTCCAGTCCGCGCTCGCGCGGCGCCGCGCCCAGCTGGCCGCCGAGGAGGCCACGGCCCGCCGGCCGGTTACGGACGGGATCCTGACGGCGTTCGACCGCCAGCTGCCCTTTACGCTCACCGCCGGCCAGTCCGCCGTCGGAAAAACACTCGCGGAGGAGCTGTCGCAGGACAGCCCAATGAACCGGCTCCTCCAGGGCGAGGTGGGGTCCGGCAAGACCATCGTCGCCCTGCGCGCCATGCTCCAGGTGGTTGACGCCGGGGGACAGGCCGCCCTGCTGGCGCCTACCGAGGTGCTGGCGGCACAGCACTTCGAATCCATCCGTCGGACGCTGGGGCCGCTGTCCCGCGACGGCCTGCTGGGCGGATCGGGCCCCGATTCAGTGCAGGTCACACTGCTTACCGGATCGATGCCCACTGCTGCCCGCAAACAGGCCATGCTGGACGCAGCCACAGGCACTGCCGGGATCGTGATCGGGACGCACGCGCTGCTCAGCGACAACGTCTCGTTCTACGACCTCGGCCTGATCGTTGTGGATGAGCAGCACCGCTTCGGAGTTGAGCAGCGCGACGCCCTGCGGGCGAAAGCCAGCAAGCCTCCCCACCTGCTGGTCATGACCGCCACCCCCATTCCCAGGACCGTGGCCATGACCGTGTTCGGCGATCTTGAAACATCGGTGCTGGACGAACTCCCCGCCGGCCGCGCCCCCATTTCCACGCACGTCGTTGGCCTCGCCGAAAATCCCGGCTGGGCGGGACGCATCTGGTCCCGGTCCCGGGAAGAGATCGACGCCGGCCACCAGGTTTACGTCGTGTGTCCCAAGATCGGCGAGGACGACGACGGCGACTTCAGTCCCGGGGAAGCGGAACCGTCCGCCGCCGAGCTGGAAGGTGACGGCCCGGCCCGCGAGCTCGCGTCCGTCACCGCCGTCGTCGAACACCTCGCCGATGAACCGGCGCTGACCGGCGTTTCGGTGGCGCCGCTGCACGGCAGGCAGGACCCTGTCCTGAAGTCCGCAACCATGGCGTCCTTCACCGCGAATGAAACCCAGCTGCTGGTGTCCACCACTGTGATCGAGGTTGGTGTTGACGTCCACAACGCCACGCTTATGGTGATCCTGGATGCGGACAGGTTCGGCATCTCCCAGCTGCACCAGCTTCGCGGACGGGTGGGCCGGGGCGGCCTGCCCGGCACCTGCCTCCTGGTCACCACGCTGGAACCCGGCCACCCCAGCCGCCGCCGGCTGGACGCCGTGGCGGCCACGACGGACGGTTTTGAGCTGTCGCAGGAGGACCTGAAGCTGCGGCGCGAAGGCGACATCCTGGGAGCATCACAGTCCGGTGGACGGTCCGCGCTCAAACTGCTGCGCGTGCTGGAGCACGAATCGGTCATCTCGAAGGCGCGCCAGGACGCCCAGCGGATCGTCGCCCGGGATCCCGGCCTGACGGAGCATTCCGCCCTGGCGGAGGCAATAGAAGAGTACTTGAACCCTGAAAAGGAGGCGTTCCTTGAGCGTGGCTAGGAGTTTGCGCATGGCTGCAACCAGCGGGCAGGTGCGGGCATGACCCGCATCATTGCCGGCACCGGGGGCGGAATGCCGCTGGTCAGCGTGCCGGGTTCCACGACCCGTCCCACCACGGACCGCGTCAAGGAAGCCCTCTTCTCCCGCCTGGAGGCGTTCAACGTCGTGGCGGGTGCCCGGGTTCTTGACCTCTACGCAGGCTCCGGTTCCCTGGGCGTGGAAAGTGCCAGCCGCGGGGCGGAAACCGTAGACCTGGTGGAGTTCGACGGCAAAGCCAGCGAGGTCTGCCAGCGCAACGCCGACCTCGTCAACGGGGCCATTGGCCGCAAAGCAGTGTCAGTGCACCGGTCGCGGGTGGAGTCCTTCCTGGAAAGGACAGTGCAAGGCACCCTGTGGGACCTCGTGTTCCTGGACCCGCCGTATCCGCTGGACGAGCCCGCCATGGGTGCTGTGCTGCAAGAGCTGTCACCGTACCTGGCGGAGGCCGCCGTCGTGGTCGTGGAGCGCTCCTCCCGCAGCCCGGAACCGGGTTGGCCGGCGTCGCTGGAACGGTTCGCCGAGAAAAAATACGGCGAGACCAAACTGTGGTTTGCCGAACCCGTGGGTGGCAGCAGCTGACAGGCCGGCAGCCGGGGTCCTGACCGTGCCTGCGGGCGCCGCAGCCTAGCCGGCGAGAGCGTCGAGGTCCACGCCGGCCAGCACCGTCGCGGGATGCGGGCCACGCGCCGTCAGCTCCGCGGTCCATCCGGCGGGCCAAGGACCCTGGGTGCCGATGAGAATGATATTGCCGGGGTGGCGGCCGGCGAACATTCCGGATTCGGCGAACGCTGATACTTCGGACATGGCCCGCCGCAGGGCAGCCACCTGGCTTCGGACCAGCGTCAGCCCCGGTTCGTCGCCCACGTTGACGATCAGCACGCCACGAGGCGTCAGCCTTGCCGCTGCTTCCTCGTAGAACCCGGTACAGGCGATATGCTCCGGCGCCTCCGGCCCGGAGAAGATGTCCAGGATCACGACGTCGAAACGCAGTTCCGCAGGCAGCTCCGCCAGCGCGTCGCGGGCGTCGCCGATCAGTGTGTGCAGCTCCGTTCCGTCAGGCATCGGCAGCTGCTGCAGCACAAAGTCCAGCAGCTCGCGCTCAAGCTCCACGGCGTACTGCAGGGACCCCGGCCGGGTCGCCTGGATGTAGCGGGCCAGCGTCAGCGCCCCGGCCCCAAGATGCAGCGCACTGACGGGTTCGCCGACAGGGGCGGCCAGATCCACCACGTGCCCGATCCGGCGGAGGTACTCATAGAAGATTTCGCCCGGCTCAGCGAGGTTCACATGCGACTGTTCCGCTCCGCCGATGCTGAGCACATAGGCTCCCTCGGTAAAGGCATCCGGTTCGATGGCTGCGTGCTGTCCGGTTGTCCGGAGGAAACGTGAAGCTGCCGCGGGCCGGGCCGCCATCGTCAGAGCCTGTCGCGAAGCGTCGCGAGCCTGGCGGCGGCTTCTTCGAGGACTTCGGTCTTCTTGCAGAAGGCAAAGCGGAGCAGGCTGCGGGTCCGTTCGGCGCCTTCGGGATGGCAGAAGACGGGTACCGGGATGGCGGCGACCCCCACCAGTTCCGGAAGCCTCCTTGCCAGGTCTACGGAGTCGGAGATCCCCAGCGGGGCCGTGTCCACATTCACGAAGTACGTTCCCTGCGGAGTGAAGACGTCCAGGCCGGCGGCCTTCAACCCGTCGCTGAGGATGTCGCGCTTGTGCCTGAGTGTCTCGGAAATCCCCGTGTAGAAAGCGTCCGGAAGGCCGAGCCCCACAGCGATGGCACCCTGGAACGGTGTGCCGGAGCTGTAGGTGAGGAACTGTTTCACTGTCCGGATGGCCGCCACGAGGTGTTCGGGTCCGCTCAGCCAGCCGATCTTCCATCCGGTGAAGGAGAACGTTTTGCCTGCGGAGGAAATGGTGACGGTCCTGCCGGCAGCGCCGGGCAGCGAGGCCACGGGGATGTGCCGGTCGCCGAACGTCAGGTGCTCGTAGACCTCGTCGGTGATGATCACGGCGTCGTGCCGGGCGGCAAGGTCGACGACGCACTGAAGCACGTCGCGGGGGAAAACAGCGCCGGTGGGGTTGTGCGGATTGTTGATCAGTACCACCTTGGTGCGGCTGCTGAAGGCCGCTTCCAGGGCCGCCATGTCCGGCATGAAGTCCGGAGCGAGCAGTGGAGCCGTCACGTGCGTGGCGCCCGCCAGTCCGATCATGGCGCCGTAGGAGTCGTAGAACGGTTCGAAGGTGAGTACTTCGTCGCCTGGTTCCACGAGCGCCAGCAACGAAGCCGCAATGGCTTCGGTTGCTCCGGTGGTGACGATGATCTCTGTCTCCGGGTCCGGCGTCAGGCCGTAGAAGCGCTCCTGGTGCGCCGCAATGGCCTCGCGCAAGGGGAGGATTCCCTTGCCCGGTGCGTATTGGTTGGCGCCGGCAGCGATGGCAGCCTGCGCGGCCGCCTTGATCTCCGCCGGACCGTCCTCGTCAGGGAAACCCTGTCCCAGGTTGATGGCACCGGTCCGGACCGCGAGGGAGGTCATCTCCTCGAAGATCGTGACGCCGAGGGTGCCGTCGGCTGCCAGCAGGTTGGCTCCTGATGCCGCCCGCTGCCAGGGTGCCGGAACTGATGTGGTCACTGTCTGCCTGCCTGTCGGTTGGTTGCGGCGTTCGCTGCCCGCCCGACAAGAATGACGCCCCACTGCAACGGTGCAGGGAATGTTCGACTCGGGCATCCAGTCATGTTATCCCGGCCCGCTGATGCGGTAGGTTCGGAGCATGAGACGTGCCGTATGCCCAGGCTCCTTCGACCCGATCCACAATGGCCATCTGGAAGTCATCGCGCGGGCCGCGGGCCTCTTTGACGAAGTCATCGTGGCGGTGTCCACCAACTACGCCAAGAAGTACCGCTTTTCGCTGGAAGAGCGGATCGACATGGCCCGCGAGACCCTGGCATCGCTGCAAGGCATCGTGGTGGAGCCGGTGGGGGAGGGCCTGCTGGCCGAATACTGCCGGCAGCGGGGTGTGTCCGCGATCGTGAAGGGCCTCCGTTCCTCCTCCGACTTCGACTATGAGCTCCCGATGGCAACCATGAACCGGCAGTTGAGCGGCGTTGAAACGGTGTTCCTTCCCACTGAAGGCCACTACCTCCACTTGTCGTCAACGCTCATTAAGGAAGTCTTCACGCTGGGCGGCAGTGTGTCCGATTATGTGCCGAGGTCGGTATTGAAACGGCTGCTTGCGGGCGGGTCGTCTTCGGATGAGCCCGGCAGAGGGTAGGCTTGATCGGTACGCAACGGCCCCTGCCGGTTTTGCGGCCCAATCCCTGCCTGTCACGTGGTGCTTCACTGTGTGGCGTGCGGCCGGTTTGAGTCCGCCCGGGAGATCAGGCTAAGATAGTACGTCGGTCATATGTTCAACAGGAGTTCTCATTAAACGAGATGCTAGTTCGCCCTTGGCGTTCGACGTCAAGGACCTCGGACGCAGTCCGGGGAGCATGCGGACGCTGACGGAACATGTACCTGCACCAAGTGATCTTGGTGTAGCGCTCATTGGCGTTCAGCAAGGCTCGGATATCGAGCTGGACCTGAGGCTTGAGGCCGTACACGAAGGAATTCTGGTATCAGGAACCGTTATCGTCGAAGTGACTGGCGAATGCGGCCGATGCCTGGATCCCCTTGCGTATGATCTCGAAGTCAATGTGCAAGAACTTTTCTTCTACGAGGGCGCCCAGTTCTCGGACGGAGAAGACGAAGAAGAGCAATATCGAATCGAGCACGATCTAATCGATCTTGAGCCGGTGTTGCGGGACGCAGTTGTAACCATGCTGCCGTTCCAGCCGGTGTGCCGGGAAGACTGCCAGGGCCTTTGCTCCGAATGCGGAGTACGCCTGGAAGACGAGCCGGGGCATCACCACGAGGTCGTAGATCCTCGCTGGGCTGCCCTAGCTGACTTGGCTAAGCCTGACCGGCAAAACTGATTTGTAAGTGTTTTTCTAGAGAGAAATGAGTTAGCCGTGGCTGTCCCGAAGCGGAAAATGTCTCGCTCGAATACCCGCGCCCGCCGCTCCCAGTGGAAGGCAACTGCCCCCCACCTGGTGAAGACTGTCGAGAACGGCCAGGTCACGTACAGCCTGCCGCACCAGGCAAAGGTCGTTACCGACTCGGCTGGCACCGCGCTGTTCCTTGAATACAAGGGCCGCAAGGTCGCAGACGTCTAATCGGCCCACTGGCTGAACATGACGTCTTCAACTGAAGAGCTTCTGAAGCGTCTCGGTGTCTCTATTGACGCCGGGACGCTTCGTCTTGCTCTGACACACCGTTCCTACGCCTACGAAAACGGCGGCATACCCACCAACGAGCGCCTCGAGTTCCTGGGCGATTCCATCCTGGGCTTCTCCGTGACGGATGCGTTGTACCGCGACAACCCTGCCTTGCCTGAAGGTGACCTCGCGAAGCGGCGGTCAGCCGTGGTGAGCACCCGGGCACTGGCCGGAATCGGCCGAAGCCTCGGCATCGGTGACTACATCTACCTCGGACAGGGCGAAAAGCTTACCGACGGCAAGAACAAGTCATCCATCCTGGCGGACACCATGGAGGCCCTCATTGGCGCCACCTACGTGTCCAACGACATCGAGACGGCCCGCCAACTGGTCATGCGGCTGATCGGCCCGCTGCTCCAGGACGCCGCTGCGCTTGGCGCCGGAACCGACTGGAAAACCAGCATCCAGGAGCTGGCGGCCAGCCGTCAGCTGGGCAGCATCTACTACGCCGTGGAGGGTTCAGGCCCGGACCATGCACGGACGTTTGAAGCCGTGCTCCGGATCGGCGGGACCGACTACGGGCAGGGCGCCGGACGCTCCAAAAAGGAAGCCGAACAGGAAGCTGCCGCCGATGCGTGGCGGAAGCTGTCGGCTGCCGGGACGCCAGGCCTCCCGGCGGAATCCGAAGCCGGCCGCTAGGTCTTCCGTGCCCGAACTGCCGGAAGTCGAAGTGGTCCGCCGCGGACTGGTGAGTTGGGTCCGCGGCAGGACCATCACCTCCGTTGACGTCCTGGATCCGCGCTCCATCCGCCGGCACGCCCTCGGCGCTCAGGATTTTGCCGGAAACCTCGAAGGCGCACGGGTCCTGGACGTGGTGCGGCGCGGAAAGTTCCTCTGGCTTCCGCTGGAGGAAGCCGGTGCAGTGCAGCCGGAGGGCGCCGTGGCGGGCGGAGAGCCCCCGCCTGCAGTGGCACTGATGGCGCATCTGGGCATGAGCGGCCAGCTGCTGATGCAGGATGCCGGCGTGCCGGACGAGAAACACCTGAAAGTCCGCCTGCGTCTGAGCCCGGCTGAGGGCATGCCCGAGCAGCTCAGATTCGTGGACCAGCGCATTTTCGGCGGACTGTTCGTGACGTCCCTGATCCCGACATCCGACGGCGGACCGGGCGGCCTGGGGGAGTTACCGGCGCCGGTCATTGCCGAGGAAGCCGCCCACATCGCCCGGGACCCGCTGGATCCGGATTTCTCCTTCGAGTCGTTCTACCGCCGGCTCCGGATCCGAAAGACGGGCCTCAAGCGTGCCCTGCTGGATCAGGGACTGGTGTCCGGCATCGGCAACATCTACGCGGACGAGGCACTGTGGCGGGCGCGGCTCCATTACGCGCGGCCTACCGACACACTCCGCCGCGCCGAAGCACTGAGGGTTCTCGAAGCTGCCCGTGAGGTGATGCTGGACGCGCTTGCCGCCGGCGGTACCAGCTTCGACTCCCTCTACGTCAACGTAAACGGCGCTTCCGGGTACTTCGACCGGTCCCTCAACGCCTACGGCAGGGAAAACCAGGAGTGCAGGCGCTGCGCCGCTGCGGGAATAGTGAGCTTCATGAAGCGCGAACAGTTCATGAACCGGTCTTCTTATACGTGCCCGGTGTGCCAGCCGCGTCCCCGTAACGGCCGGTGGTAGAGGTCCCAAAAAGCAGGTAGCGCCACTCTACCGAACTGTTCCTCACAGGTGACACACTGTGCCCAAGGCAGCCGCGGCTGCTGGAATCGCAGGCGCGTTGGTCTCCAACGCCTGAACGGGAGGCGGGGGCCCAATGATAGCCAAGAGGCTTGTCATCGTGGGGGTGAGTGTTGCAGCAGCGCTTGGCGGCGCCGCTGTTTTTCTTGATCAGATGGCAGGGGCCCCGGACCTAAGCGCCGCCGCCCCCTCAGGTTCCATTCCCGCGGCCCCGGCCGGCCCCGGCGGATCACCGTCGCCCGGAGGCTTGCCACCGGGAGACCCGCCCGGTGGAGACGGGACAGCCGCCGCACCGGAAGCGACGGCCGGCACCGGGAACGGGCCTGCGTCCGGATCCGGTGAATCAACGGGCAGCCCTGCCCCCGCGTCAGGAGCACGGGAAGTTCTTCCCCCGGTGGCGGCAGCCCCCACCGGTCTTCCGCTCCCATCCCAGCCGGCTGCACTGGTCAGCATGCCGCTGCCGGCCACGGCATCCGCCCAGGGGAAGATTGTAGAAGGCTTCCCTGCCGATGCCCTCCCCTTCCCGGAAGGAACCGTCGTCGTATCCACGGGCGTTTCTGCGGCGGACGCTGTCCTGCAGGTGACGGCGGATGCCATTTCGACGGCGGGCCAGGACTCGGTAGTGGGCCATTTCCAGCAGCGGCTCACAACCCTCAAGTTCTGGTCCGAGCCGGCCCCGGCCGCGGAGGGGCAGCGGTCCGTCCGTTTCGTCAGGGGCAGCGATTCGATAACCCTGACCACGTCAACAACGGGCACGGGCAGCACGCGTTTCATGTTGCTCGGCAACCTTCACACGACGGCGGGCTAGCGGCCATGTATATCTCGGTCTCGGATCGGAACGGCGGCAAGAAGGACGCACAGCCGGCGTCGAATGATCCCAAACTGCCGCAGCAGGCGTTCCGCTTGTCGCCTGTCATCCTGTGGCTGGGCATCGTCAGCATGTTCACCGACATATCCTCCGAATCGGTATCCGCTGTACTTCCCCTCTACATCACAGGATTTCTGGGCCTGTCCGCCATTGCCTTCGGGATTCTTGACGGAATCAACCAGGGGGCAAGCGCCATCGTCAGAATCGCCGCGGGGTGGGCAGCGGACCGGAGCGGGAATCCGAAACGAATTGCACTCGCAGGCTACGGCCTGTCCATGGCAGCCAGGGTTGGGTTCCTCTTCGCCGGCGGTTTCTGGGCGCTGACGGCGATCGTTACCGGTGACCGGATCGGCAAAGGTATCCGCACGGCACCGCGGGACGCCCTCATCACCGTCTCCGCCCAGCCCGAGTATCTGGCACGGCACTTCGGCGTGCACCGGATGCTGGACAATATCGGCGCCGCGACTGGCCCGTTGCTGGCGTTCTTCATCCTCATGCTGATCCCCAACGGCTACGGAACCCTCTTCGTGGTTTCCCTTGCCTTCGCGGTGATCGGAGTGGCCACGCTCGCCCTGCTGGTGCCCAACCTGAAAACGGGCAAGCCCGCTGGGACCGCGCCGGAACCGCGCCGCAGCCCTTCCTTCGTTTTCCGCTGGAGCCTGTTGCGGGAACCCGGACTGGGCCGGCTGCTCGTCGCCTCGGGGCTTCTCGGGCTGCTGACGGTCGGAGACGGATTCATCTACCTCGTCCTGCAGGATCGTGATTCCTTCGCCGTGCAGTGGTTCCCGCTGCTGTATGTGGGCACGAATGTGGTCTTCCTCATTCTTGCGATCCCGCTGGGCCGGTTGGCGGACCGTTGGGGGAAGGCAAAAGTCTTCGTGGGGGGTCATATTGCCCTCCTGCTGTGCTACGTCCTCGCTGCCGCACCGCTGGGCGGATTGGGCCCCACGCTGGGGTGCCTGGTTCTGCTCGGTGCCTTCTACGCCGCAACCGACGGTGTTCTCGCCGCCCTGGCCAGCCAGCTCACGCCGCCGGAGAAACTGGCCACCGGGATCGGCGCCGCCCAGACCGTCGTGGCACTGAGCCGTATGGCCGCTTCGGCCGGCTTTGGTGTCCTGTGGTTTTCGCTCGGTCCGTCCACGGCCATGATGGTGGTGGGTGGCTGTCTCGCCGTCGCCGTACCGGCCTCGCTGCTGATCCTCCGGGCGGGCGTTCGTCAGAGGCAGTCGGCGTGAACCCCGCCGGAGGCAGGAAGCGGTGGATCATCCTGTTGGCGATCACTGTACTGGTCCTCGCCGGCGCCGGTTCCTATGCCGCCGTAGCTTTCCAGCGCTTTCAGGACAGCCGTTCGGCTGCGTCCGCCGTCAGCGCGGCTTCGGGCGGCGCCCTGCCGGCCGCGTCGTTTGTGATGTTCCGCAATACGGCTCCGGGCCAGGGATACGGCATGGCCGGCACTGTTCCCCTCGCCGCACCTTCCGGCCAGCGGCTCCTGGCGGCTGAGGCCTGCGACAGGATTTACGGCACGGCACGGAACGTCATCTGCCTGAAGACAAACCGGGGGCTTGTCACCAACTTCGAAGCAGTGCTGCTGAACAGGGAATGGCAGCCGACCGGACGGTGGGCAGTGCCCGGTATCCCCAGCCGTACACGCATGAGTGCCGACGGCTCCCTGGTGTCCACTACCGTGTTCGTCTCCGGCCACTCGTACGGCGCTTCGGGCTTTTCGACCGAGACTTCCATCACCCGGACGGACGGGGGGCCCGGAACCGGGAACCTGGAAGACTTCGCCCTCCTTGTCAACGGATCACAGGTGACGGCAGCAGACCGCAATATCTGGGGCGTGACCTTCGTGCCCGGAGACGCTGACGCGTTCTATGCCACGGCGGCTTCGTCGGGGCGGATCTGGCTCGTCAAGGGAAGCATGTCCGCCAGGACGCTCACAGCTGTCCACGACGGCGTCGAATGCCCGTCGGTGTCTCCCGACGGAAGCCGTGTGGCGTACAAGAAGAACACCGGCACGGCGCTGGCTGCTCATTGGAAGGTCGCCATCCTGGACCTGGCCAGCGACAAGGAAACAGTCCTGGCGGAGCCGCGGAGCGTTGATGACCAGATCGAGTGGCTCGATGACGGGACACTGCTCTACGGCCTGGCCCGGGACGGCGCCGAGGGCGACAGCGACATCTGGCAGATCAAGGCGGATCCGTCCGCCGTTGCCTCCCTCTACATTGAGCACGCCTGGTCGCCTGCCGTGGTCCGCTAGCCTGCAGCCAACGGCCGGCACTCCGCGTCGGAACCGCAACATCCCCGCGTCGGCACCTCCACCCCGCGTCGGAACCGGTACACCCCCACATCGGGACCGCCAGACTCCCGCTGCCAGGGCGTCGCGGCCATGTCGGCCGGCACCATGTCCCGTCTGCCGGTGGACGCCCGGGCGGTGGGGCCCGGACCGGCGTTCTCCAGCCGGCATGCTTTCGCCGGTACGCCCACGCAAGAAAGGGCCCCTTGGCATGTTTGCCAAGGGGCCCCTGCACATCCTGCCCTTGCAGCGCCGGACTCAGGCCTACTTAGGAGCGAACACAACGTCTACGAAATAGTTCCTCGCATTGGTCGTCTGGTTCGGCACGGCAGTTCCTGAGCCAAGCCGGTAGAGCCCGTTGTTGTTTGCCCGGGCTGTCAGCGCACCGCTGTTCCAGGCCTTGGTGAAGAAGTTTTCCGTATAGGAGTAGCGGCCCAGGGGCGCGTTGTAGGACACGATGTAGTTGGTACCCACCGTCAACGCTATGGGGGTGGGCAGCGTTGCGGTCTGCCAGCCGCTTGCCGTTTCGTTCGTGAACGTCACCTTGGTCAGGCGGACACCGGACGTCGTCCAGAGGGAACCGGTGTGTGTACCGAGGTTGGTGGCGCCTTTGTAGAAACGGATGGCGGTGACAGACCCGGCAATGGATGACTTGAATGCCACGCCGAGCTCAATCGCCCGGATATCCGTCGCTGCGCCCACCTGCGGCAGCAGGGAGGCAAAGAGGGATTGCGTCGGAGGAGGCGGAGGCGGCGCAGGCGTCAGGGTCGTGAATTGCCACGAGGTCGGAGCAAGCGCCGCACCGGCAGTCGAGACGACGTTGGCGGCGCTCGCCGTGATGACCGTGCTGGCCGGCAGCTGTTGCGCCGGTGTGAACGTCAGCGTGCGGCCGTCTGCGGAAAGCGCCGAAGCCCCGGCGATTGACGTTCCCCCGGCCGTCAGCACGAGCGAGGAGCCCGGCTGCACGGCGGAGGAGAGCGTCAGGCTGGGCTGGGCATTGAGCGCCACTGCCGTGGCATTCGGTGCCGGTGATTGTGCGGTGACGGTCAGGGGCGCCGGCGGAGGCGGAGGGGCAACATCCGAGGTCTGGAAGACCAGGTCCACAAGATAGCTCGAACTGGAGGAAGAACCGGGGAAGTCTCCACTGTAGGAGAACCCGCCCGAGTCCTGTGCTGTCCGCAGCGGTCCGCTCGTGAAGCCTGTGTTGAATCCACCCGGAGTGACGGAATAAGTGCCCGTCGGTGACTTGTAAGCGGCCACATATTCAGTGTCGGCCGCTATGGCGACCGGCTGGCTGAACGTCGCAGTCTGCCAGCCGGCAGTGGACTCGGCCGTGAACGTCACCGTCGCCAGCTGCTGGCCGGTGATGCTGAAGAGGCTTCCCGTGTGGGTTCCGGTGTTGCCGGCCGACTTGTAGAAGCGGATTCCGGTGACCTGCCCGCTGGTGGAGCTGGCAAACCGTACGCCCAGGGCCAGCGGGACTCCGTCCTTGACTTCGAGAACGGACGGAGTCACGGTGTCCTGGTACAGCGTGCAAGGGCAGACCCCCTCGGTCCTCGGCGGCGGGGCAGTTGTGAACGTCCAGGTTCCGCCGGCGCTGAGTGGCTGGCCCGTCGTCGATGTAGCCGTCAGTGTGGCCGTGTAAGTGGTGCCGGCCGTCAGCTGCGCCGACGGCGTGAAGGTCACCTTTCCAGCCGCCGAGTCGTAGCTCATGGCGCCCGGAACATTCGTGCCGCCAGGTCCGGCCAGTGCGAACTGTACGCTGGACGCCACTGCCGGCTTGGAGAAGGTCGCGCTGACGGTGCTGGTCAGCGGGACGCTGGACGAACCGGCAACAGGTGCCTGTGCGACGGCGACGAATGTCGGTTCAGGGTACTGGACCACGACGTCCACCAAATAGCTCGCGGTGGAGCGGACGTTGGGGAAGTCGGCGGTGTAGGAGTAGGCGCCCGCATCCAGGTTCGCCCGCAGGTTGCCGACGCTCAGGCCCGGGCCGAAGCCGTTCGCCGTCGCGGAATAGGCTCCGGTGGTGGTCTTGTAGGCCATGATGTACTCGGTGTTCGCGGACATCCCCACCGGCTGGTTGAAGTAGGCGGTCTGCCAGCCTGCGGTGCTTTCGTTGGCGAAGGTCACCGTTGCCAGTTGCTGCCCTGCGGCCGTGAACAGTGTCCCGGTATGCGTGCCGGTGTTCCCGGCGGATTTGTAGAAGCGGATGCCCGTGACAGTGCCGTCGGCCGTGCTCGAGAAACGGATGCCGAGAGTCAGCGGTACGCCGTCCCTGATCTCCTGGATTCCGGGGAGGACGGAGTCATCGAAGAAACTGCACGGGCAGGTTCCGGGTGAGGGCGGTGAGACCACCGTGGTGAACGACCACGATCCTCCGCCTGTCAGTGTCCCGCCGCTGGCGGCAGTGGCGCTGAGGGTCGCGGTGAACGTCGTCGCCAGGGGGAGAGCGGCGGCCGGTGTGAAGGTGACTTTGCGGGTTGTTGAGTCGTAGCCAGTGGCGCCCGCGACGGTGGTGCCGTCGGCGGCCTTAAGCGTCAGTTGCACGCTCGACGCGGTGACCGGCTTCGAGAAGACCGCTCCGACTGTGGTGGCCTGCGGGACGCTGGAGGATCCGCCCAGGGGCCATTGCCCGGCGGCCGTCAGCGGGGTGTTGTCCACGGTGTCGAAGACGGCGTCAACGAAGTAGTTGCCATTGCCAAAGCTGGACTGCGGGAAGACATCAGGGCCACCGTAGACGCCGGCTGGCTCGCTGCCGAATCCTCCGGCCACCGTGAGCGGAGGTTCAGTGAATCCGAAGCTGGCCCACTGGTAGTCCTTGATGGCGTAGTGGCCCCTCGGAGTGGTGTAGGAAACGACATATTTTTGGCCCGCGGAAACTGTCACCGGCTGGCTGAACAGGACCTTCTGCCACCCTGAGGCTGATTCCGACGTGAACGTAGCGGTCGCCAGCCGTTGTCCGGCCGAATTCCAGAGGGAGCCGACGTGGGTGCCGGTGTTTCCGGTGCTCTTGTAGAACCGGACTCCGGTGATGAAGCCGTCGACGCTCGGCGTGATCTTCATACCGAGCTCGTAGGCACCGCCGTCCTGCGAATCGGGAACGGCCGGAACTTGCTGGCCGAAGACCGTGTAAGGGCCGCTGAGCTGCAGGTTCCGCGTGGCCGCGGCGCCGATATTGGCGCTGTCGTCCACTGCGCGCACCATGATGCTTGCCGTGTTGAGCCCCTTCTGGATGTACGTGTAGGTCCAGGTCTGCCTTCCCTGGGCCGGATGCCACGTGCCGCCGCCGTCGGTTGAGACTTCGACGCCGGCCACTATGCCGCCGGTATCGCTGGCCGTGCCGGAAACCGTCACGCTGCTGCCGTGGGCAATCGTGGCTCCTGCAGCGGGGGAGGAGATGGTGGTTGTTGGCCCGGCAGCATCGGTACTGGCAGTTGCCGCGGCCAAGGCAGGATCACGTGTTCCGGGCTGGGCGCCCATGTCCGCCAGCAGATTGAGCTGTGCCTGCTGCATCCTCGGGTCTGCGGCAGCACCGTCACCGTCGTGCTCCTGGTCGAGCCCCCAGGTCCATTGCACGGATCCGGCGGAAAAGACCAGCGCTCCGCTCGCCGCGCGGTACAGCGTGGTGTTGTGAGTCGTTGTTCCGGGCTTCACCGTGTTGCCGTAATCCTGGAGGTACTGCTCTGTGGCACCGGTGGTGGTGGAAAGCCTGATCAGCCCCGCGGGCCTGAACCCGTTGTCCAGGTCCTCGTTGGACTCGTAGCCGACAGTGTGGGGTGCCAGCTGCGCCGAACTGCCGGCGGCGAGCGAGGCCAGCGGTGTGTTGCGCCACAGGCGTGCCTTGCCTTCTGCAGCGCTGACCGTAACTGGCAGGTCCGTGAAGTTGGACATGTACAGGGTCCCCGTCAGTCCGTTCTCTGGCAGACCACCTCCATTGGCCTGCGAGGCGAACCTGGGGTCGCGCCAGGTTCCGGTCCACTCGGTACTGGGATCAACCTTGGCGTTGGACCACGTCTCTTTGTAGGAGGTGATGGTGCGGTACCCGGCCCCATCCACCTGGGATGGTTCGTAACGCGTGCGCCAGTACATCTCGTTGCCGGACAGGAACTGCAGGTTCACGCCGGCGTCGCGGGCGGCCTCGACGTTGGCGCGCTGGGCGCCGGACCAGTATTCGTCGTGGCCCACGGAGAGGAAGACCTTGTGGTTGAGGAGCTGCGCGCCGTTCCGGTGGGTGTCCACGCCGCTGATATAACTGACGTCGTAGCCGTTCTTCTCCAGGAAACGCACCAGCGGGTACTCGTTGCCGAAGTAGAAATCCCGGCCCGAGGATTCGCCCCTGGTGGCAAAAGGCCGGTTGTAGCTGATCTTGTACGCCCTGCCGTTGACGGCTCCTTGGTAGAAATCAGCCCCGCCGTAGGTGTTGTAGGCCTGCCACGTTGTGTCGGAGGTCTGGAAGACCACGTTGGAATGGCTGCCGTCGGACCGGACGATGAAGGTGATGTGGCTTTGGCCCCCGTTGTCCGGCCGGGTCAGCAGGGCGACGTAGACGCCGGAAACTGCTGTGGCCGGCACCTGCCACGTTGCCGAGACAGCCCATGTTCCACAGTCGTAGAGTTCGGTTGCCACGTCAGAGCGGCATTGGGGCTGAGATTGCCTGAAGGCCAGCGGAGTGACGTTGGCGATCTTGCGGGCACCGAGGCCTTGGTACCAGCCGGTCCGGTAGATGGCGATGGTGTAGTTGGACGCGTTGGTGTCGACCTTGAAGTTAATCGGCTGGCCGGCATTGACGCTGATCTCTGTCGCGAATCCCTGGATGTCGGAATCGCCGGCGCCGTCGATGTCCCATTCCGAAGGCGGGCTCCCCGGCTTGGAGTTTTCACACGCAATTGCGTTCACGAGCGGGGCACAGGGGTCCGCCGCGAAGGCGAACGGTAAGAGTGCAGAGGGGGCCGCAACCGGCAGGAGGGCTGCCACCATGGCAATGGCCAGCAGGAAGATGACCCGCTTGAAGGCTTTCAGCGTGCGATCGGCTGAGGATACGGACATGTGAACTCCTGGAGTGAGTGCGCAGTTGCGGAATCGGGCGGTGCGCAATGCACTGCCCTGCATGCCGCCCCCCGGCGCAGCCAAACCAAGATATTCAGTTATCCTTCAAAGCCGGGTTGCGCTGTTAAACGCCCCTCACTGCATCATGGCCAACCCAGCTCCGCTGGATCCTGCCAAGTCGAACCGATGTGAGACCACCGGCTCGAGCAGCGTCAAGCAACCCTTAGCCGCGAGTCTAAGCGCAGGCGGCCAAGGGTGGCAAGGGTTTGGCAGCTGCAAAATGCCCAAATCCGGGTTTTGTCGTTGCCACGCAGTAGATTTAGGGCAGGAACAAGCCGCTTCAGCCACTCAGGAGATCCGAAACACCTTGCACCTCAAGAGCCTGACCGTCCGCGGATTCAAGTCGTTCGCGTCAGCCACGACGTTCGACTTTGAGCCGGGCGTCACTGCAGTGGTCGGCCCGAACGGCTCCGGGAAATCAAATGTCGTGGATGCGCTGGCCTGGGTCATGGGCGAACAGGGTGCCAAGACGCTGCGCGGCGGCAAGATGGAGGACGTCATCTTCGCGGGCACGTCCGGCCGTCCGCCGCTGGGCCGGGCGCACGTGTCCCTGACCATCGACAACACTGACGGCGCGCTGCCGATTGAATACAGCGAAGTGACCATCTCCCGGACGCTTTTCCGCACCGGCGGATCCGAATACGCCATCAACGGTGCCGGCTGCCGCCTCCTGGACATCCAGGAGCTCCTGTCCGATTCCGGCCTGGGCCGGGAAATGCACGTCATCGTGGGGCAGGGTCAGCTGGACAAGGTCCTGCACGCCACGCCGGAGGACCGGCGCGGCTTCATTGAAGAGGCAGCAGGCATCCTCAAGCACCGCCGGCGCAAGGAAAAGACGGTCCGGAAGCTGGAAGCGATGCAGGCAAACCTGCAGCGGCTGAGCGACCTCACCAGCGAAATCCGCCGTCAGCTGACCCCGCTCGGCAAACAGGCCGAAGTGGCGCGCCGGGCCCAAAGCGTCCAGTTCGACGTACGCGACGCCCGGGCGCGGCTCCTCGCGGACGACCTCGTGCAGTTACAGTCCACCCTGGCCCAGGACGTGGCCGATGAATCTGCCCTGAAGGCGCGCAGGGCCGTTGTCGGGCAAGGCTTGGAAACCGGGCGCCAGCGGCAGGCAGCCCTGGAACAGCTTGCGGCCGAAGCCACACCAAAGCTCAACGCTGCCCGGGACACGTGGTACCAGCTCTCGGCGGGGCGGGAGAGGCTGCGCTCCCTCGGGTCTCTTGCCGAAGAGCGGCGCCGGTTGCTTGGTGCCGCGGACGAGGTCCCGGACTCCGGCCGGGACCCGGAGCAGCTCGAACGGAACGCGGCGCGGGTCCGCGAAGAACAGCGGGCGCTGGAAGACGGCATCCTGGAAAAACGCACTGCACTGGAGGCCGCGACGGCAGCCAAGCAGGATGCCGAAAGTGCCGCCAGCGCCGAGGACAAAAGACTGGCCGCGGTCCTCCGCGCCGCAGCGGACCGCCGCGAAGGGCTGGCAAAACTGGCAGGCCAGGTGGGCGCCGCCCGCTCGCGTGTTGAGTCCGCGCAGGCAGAACTTGGCAGGCTCCGGGAATCCCAGGCTGCGGGCGACGAGCGCCGCCGCCGCGCCCAGAGCGAGTTCACCGCACTGGAATCGCAAGTGGCAGGCGTCGAGGACGGCGAGGAAACACTTGACGCCGATTACGAGGACGCCAGCGCTGTCCTGGACTCAATCCTGGCGGACATCGATGAGCTGAAATCCGCCGAGCGTGAGGGCGAACGCGAACGGGACGCCCTCGTGGCCCGGCGGGATGCGCTGCAGCTGGGACTCAGCCGTAAGGATGGTTCGGGCCGCGTCGCCGATTCGGGATTGCCCGGCATCGTGGGGCCCCTTGCGTCGATGGTCGCCGTCGAGGCCGGCTTTGAAGCGGCAATCGCCGCTGCCCTGGGAAATTCCTCTGACGCCGTCGTCGTCCGGGACGCCGGCACCGCCGTCGACGCCCTGCAGCTGCTCAAGGACGACGACGCCGGCCTTGCCTCGCTGCTGCTGGCAGCCCCTGACGGATGCGCCGCAGAACTGTCTGCAGGGATATCCGCGCCTGGTCCGCAGCCCCTTCCCGGCGGTGCCCGTTGGGCCGCGGACCTGGTCACGGCCTCGGAACCGCTGCTGGGAAGCCTCGTGCGCACGCTGCTGGCCGGAACAGCTGTTGTTGAGGACCTCGAATCTGCCTCGGAGCTTATCCAGGCGCAACCAGGGCTGACTGTGGTGACTCGTGCGGGCGACGCCTTCACTGCCCTTACCGTCCGGGGCGGTTCGGCGGATGCGCCGTCGCTGCTGGAAGTGCAGGCCGCCGTCGACGACGCTGAAGCAAGGCTCGCCAGTGTCAGCGCGGACCTCGAACGCAACCGGTTTGCGTTGGCCTCCGCCCAGGCACGCCGGGCAGAAGCCCAGGAGCGCGCGGACGCCGCCTTGGACCGGCTCCACGAATCGGATGCCAGGCTGGCTGCCGTGGCCGAACGGCTGGGCCACTTGAACTCAGTGCTGCGGAGCGCAGTGGGCGAGAGCGAACGGCTGGGCACATCGCTGGCCAAGGCCGAGGCAAACATCGTTGCCGAGCAGGAGGCTCTGCAGGCCGCGGCCGCGCGCCTGGACGCAGCCCGGGAGGCCCCTGAGGATGAGGAGCCCTCGCCGGAACTCCGCGACGAACTGGCGGTGGCGGCGTCGGCGGCGAGGTCGGCCGAGATGGAGGCCAGGCTTTCCCTGCGGAGTGCCGAGGAACAGCTGACGGCCACCCGCAACCGGGTCCTGTCCCTTGAACGGGCAGCGGTGGCCGAGCGCCGCGCACGTGAAGAGGCCGCTCAGCGCGCCCGCCGCCGCCGGCTCCAGGCGGGCAGGGCCGCGGCTGTTTCGGCCGCCGTGGAGCAGGTTATCGCTTTCATGGACGTCTCCGTGGATCTTGCCCTGCGCGCGCGGGATCTCGCAGAGGAAGAACGGGAGCACAGGGACCGCGAACTCGTGGAGGTCCGGTCGCAGAACGACGCCCTCAGCCGGGAGCTGGCGGAACTGACTGACTCGGTGCACCGCGATGAGCTTGCCCGCACTCAGCAGCGGCTGCGGATCGAGGCCCTCGAACTGCGCTCGATCGAGGAACTCGGCCTGTCGCCGGACCAGTTGGTGGCGGACTACGGACCTGACCAGCCGGTGCCCGTGCCCGCGGGGGAAACCGGTGACAAGTGGGCGGCACTCCGCGCACCTGTGGATGACGACGGTAAGCCGGTCCGGGAAGGCAAACCGTTCGTCCGCGAAGAGCAGGAAAAACGGCTCCGGAAAGCAGAACGGGACCTGTCCTCCCTGGGGCGGGTCAATCCGCTGGCGCTCGAGGAATTCGCTGCACTGGAGGAACGGCACCAATTCCTCAGCACCCAGCTCGAAGACCTTAAATCCAGCCGCAAGGACCTGCTGGACATCATCAAAGAAGTGGATGATCGGGTGCAGAAGGTGTTCGCCGAAGCGTTCGCTGACACCTCGGCGCAGTTTGTCCGCGTTTTCGCCCGGCTCTTTCCCGGCGGCGAAGGCAGGCTCGTCCTGACCGACCCCTCCGACATGCTGACCACCGGAATTGAGGTGGAGGCACGGCCGGCCGGCAAGAAGATCAAGCGCCTCTCCCTGCTGTCCGGCGGCGAGCGTTCGCTGACGGCAGTTGCCCTGCTCGTTGCCATCTTCAAGGCGCGGCCATCGCCGTTCTACGTGATGGACGAGGTCGAGGCCGCCCTGGACGACACCAACCTGGGCCGGCTCATCACCATTTTCGAGGAACTCCGCGAGTCCAGCCAGCTGATTGTCATCACGCACCAGAAGCGGACCATGGAGGTTGCTGATGCGCTCTACGGGGTCACCATGCGGGGCGACGGTGTCTCAACGGTCATCAGCCAGCGCCTCGGAGCCGAAGTCTAACCGCATTCGGCCCGGCCCTGACGTCCGGCTGAGGCTCCGGCAGCGTCCGCTGCGATTGTGAGAAGCTAGGGGAGTGAATGACATCCTCCCCATTATTCTTGCCATCCTCGCTGCCCTGGTGGTCATTGGCGGGCTGATCCCGGTCTTCATTAAGACCCGCCGGAACATCACCAAGTACCCGGGGGCCCGCGACGCCAACGATCCCGTCGAACCCGTGCACAGCGCGGGCGGAACGCTGGTTGAGGACCGCCCGGCGGTGACGGCTGAACGCAAGGCGCCTGACGCCGTCGACCTCGAAGACCTGGAAACGGCCGAGGTCCCCGACGACGCGGCAGGACTTGAAGTCATTGCGGTGGAGACGCCGCTACCGGTGGCGGGACGCCTCACCCGGCTCCGCGAACGCCTGGTCAAGTCCAACAACATCCTCGGCAAGGGCCTGCTGGCCCTCCTGTCCAGCGACAAGATTGATGAAGACGTCTGGGACGAAGTCGAGGAAACCCTCCTGCTCGCCGATCTTGGCACCGAACCGACCATGCAGTTGGTCGATGCCCTCCGGGAGCGCGTCAAGGTGCTGGGAACACGGACCCCCGAGCACGTCAAAGCCCTGCTTCGCGAAGAGCTGATCAAGCTTGTGGACCCGACCATGGACCGCAGCCTCCGCACGGAGCGCCACGCCGACACTCCCTCCGTCATGATGGTGGTGGGCGTGAACGGTGTCGGCAAGACCACGACCGTAGGCAAGCTCGCCCGCGTCCTTGTGGCCGAGGACAAGGACGTCCTGCTGGGCGCGGCGGACACCTTCCGTGCGGCCGCCGCCGAACAGCTCGCCACATGGGGCCAGCGGGTGGGCGTGCCCACCGTCAAGTCCGACGTCGACGGCGCCGATCCCGCCTCCGTTGCCTATGAAGCGGTCAAGGCAGGCATCGACCAGGAAGTCGATGTTGTCATGATCGACACCGCCGGCCGGCTCCAGAACAAAGTGGGCCTCATGGACGAACTCAGCAAGGTCAAGCGTGTCATCGAGAAGCTGGCCGAGGTGGACGAGGTCCTGCTGGTGCTTGACGCCACTACCGGACAAAACGGCCTGAACCAGGCCCGGGTGTTCTCTGAGGTGGTCAACATCACCGGCATCGTCCTCACAAAGCTGGATGGCACGGCCAAGGGTGGCATCGTGGTGGCCATCCAGAAGTCGCTCGGCGTCCCGGTCAAACTGATCGGTCTGGGTGAAGGCGCGGACGACCTTGCCCCGTTCGAAGTCGAGAGCTTTGTGGACGCGCTGCTGAACTAGTTCGTTGACGCGTCGCTCAGGGCGGTTCGCCGGAACGTCTCACGGGCGAACAGCCAGCCGGCGGCAGCGATGATCAGCACTCCGCCGGTGACGCCGAACGCCCAGCCGTAGCCGAGCCGGTCGGCGAGGAGCCCGGCGAGAACCGGGCCGATGATGGCGCCGGCGTCGGACATCATCTGGAAAACGGCCAGCACCCGGCCGCCGGAACGGCCATTGCCGATCACATCGGCAATGGCCGCCTGCTGGGCAGGTCCCAGCAGCCCCGAACCAATTCCCGCGACGGCGGAGGCCGCCAGGAACCAGGGCATGTCGTGGGTCAGCCCGATGCCCGCTGTAGCCACTCCGGTGAGGACCAGCCCGGCAATCATCATGGGCTTCCGGCCGAGGCTGTCCGCGAGTTTCCCCGAGACCGTGAGCGCTGCGGCGTTGCCCCCGGCAAAGACGGCCAGGGCCCACCCCGCCGCCGCGGGTCCGGCACCCAGAGCCGCAACGGCGAACAGCGGAACAGTTGCCATGCGCACACCGAAGGTTGCCCAGCCGTTGGCGAAGCTGGAGAAAAGGCCTGCCCGGTAGGCGCTGTCATGCAGAGCCTCACCCAGGCTCATCGCCTGCTCCAGTCCGCCGTCCTTGCGTGATTTACCGGGGACGTGGCTGAGCTGGGTCTGCACCACCAGCGCCGCCAGGACCAGCGCGGCCGCATACGCCAGGAACGGAATGCGAAGACCGAAGCCGGCAAGGAGGCCGCCCACAATGGGTCCGCAGACATTGCCGATCAGGAAAGCGGATGCATACGCGCCGGAAACCCGGCCGCGGCTCTCCGCCGGCGCAAGCCGCACCACCAGGGCCATCGAAGCCACCGTGAACATCACCGAACCCGCGCCGCCGAGGCCCCGGAAGATGAGCAGCTGCCAATAGTCCTGGGCGAACGCGCACGCCGCGGTTGAGGCCGCCACTATCAGCAGTCCGGCCACATAGACGGGCCGTTCGCCCAGCCTCACGATCAGGGCACCGCCGGCTGGTGCGAACAGCAGCCGCATGAACGCAAAAATACTCACAATCACGGCGGCGGCAGTGGCCCCGACGTCGAACGTGGTGGCGAACTGGGGCAACACCGGCGCCACGAGTCCGAAACCGAGCGCAATCAGGAACGCCGCGGCGAGCATCACCTTGATGTCACGCGGGAGCCGGGTGCCGCCGGGCTGTCCTGCCCCGTCCGGACGGCCGGTTTGACCGCCATCCGGGTGGGGCACTGCCTTGCCAGGGCGGAAACGATCGATCATGGTGCAGGTGTCCTTGCGGGGTGCTGTGGGAGTGCGGTTTGTGACTGCTGAAACATAACCGTAACAAGGAAGAGATACACCATTTACTTCCGGGAGATTCTTGTAACAACCCGGACATCTAATTCCCTCGCCGGCGAAACACAGCCCGACGAAACTCTAATGAGAACGCAAACGGCGTTGGGACAGGCGGACAAGTCCGCACAATAAAGCAAGAGAGGACGTAGACCATGGAACTCACCGCAGGTCTCGTTTGGCTCCTGGTCGCTTCAGCACTCGTGTTGTTCATGACCCCGGGCCTGGCATTCTTCTACGGCGGCATGACTCGCGCCAAATCGGCTCTGAACATGATGATGATGAGCTTCGTCGCCATTGGAACCGTCGGCATCATGTGGGTCCTGTGGGGCGCCTCCATGGCTACGAGCAACGAAGACAATTTCTACCAGATCTTCGCAAACCCATTCAGCCACTTCGGGCTGCACAACTTCACCGACCCCGCGGATCTGCTCAAGGTAGGCTATGCCGCCACCTTCGCCATCATCACCGTGGCCCTGATCTCCGGGGCGGTCGCCGACCGCGCAAAGTTCTCGGCCTGGGTTATCTTCACCCCCATCTGGGCCACACTCGTTTACGCGCCGATGGCCTTCATGGTCTGGGGCGGCGGGCTCTTCTCCAAGGACGGCTGGTTCGGCCAGACGTTCGCTCCGGTGATCGACTTCGCCGGCGGCACCGTGGTGCACATCAACGCCGGCGTGGCCGGCCTGATCCTGGTACTGATCATTGGCAATCGCAAGGGCTTCGGCAAGGACCCGAACCACCGCCCGCACAACATCCCGTTCGTTATGCTGGGCGCCGCAATCCTCTGGTTCGGCTGGTTCGGCTTCAACGCCGGTGCCGCTGCCACCGTTGAGCAGGCCGGTCTGATCTGGATCAACACCCTCGCCGCCCCCGCGGCCGCAATGCTCGGTTGGCTGGCCGTGGAGCGCTTCCGCGACGGTCACCCGACGTCACTCGGTGCCGCGTCGGGTGTCGTGGCAGGCCTGGTGGCCATCACCCCGGCCTGTGCCAATGTCTCCCCGATCGGTGCCATCGCCCTCGGCGTAGTCGCAGGTGTTGCTTCCGCACTGGCAGTCGGGCTGAAGTTCAAGCTCGGCTACGATGACTCCCTCGACGTCGTCGGCGTCCACCTGGTCTCCGGCGTCGTCGGCACCGTAGCCATCGGCTTCCTCGCAACCCCGACCCAGGGCCAGGCAGGTCTCTTCTACGGCGGAGGAACCAGCCAGCTCGTTGCCCAGGCTCTGGCGGCACTTATGTCCATCATCTTCACCGCGGTCATGACCGCCATCATCGCCTTCCCGATCCACAAGACCATGGGCTTCCGGGTTTCCCAGGAGCAGGAAGTTGTGGGCGTGGACCTGAGCCTGCACGCAGAAACCGCCTACGAATTCGGCGTCGGCGGCCACGGCGGGAGCTTCCAGCCGCTGCATGAACTGATCACCGGCAGGCAGGGCGACGAGCCGGCTCCGGTCTCGGAAGACGGCAAGAAGACTGACGCAGCATCAGGCAAGGAAAGTGTGGGGGCATGAAACTGATCACAGCAATCGTTCGGCCGGAAAAGCTCGACTCCATCCGGGAGGGGCTCGAATCCTATGGTGTGCAGGGCCTTACGGTCAGCGCCGCCAGCGGATACGGCAGGCAGCGCGGATACACGGAGGTGTACCGCGGGGCTGAGTACAACGTGGACCTGCTTCCTAAGATCCGCGTCGAGGTACTGGCCACGGACGAACAGGCGGACGACATCCTGGATGTCATCATCGCCAGCTCCAACACAGGCCGTGCCGGAGACGGCAAGGTCTGGACGGTGGATGTTTTTGAAGCTGTAAGGGTACGCACGGGAGAACGCGGCTCGGCCGCCATCTAGCACACGGCCAGCCCAAGCCTTTCGGCAAAGAGCGGGCCCGGCACCTGAAAAGGCGCCGGGCCCGCTCTTGTTGCGGAAGGCCCCCGTTTGCGTTGCGGAAGGCCTAGACAGGCCAGTTTTCCGGTCCCGAGGTTCCGGCGGGGTATTCCTCCAGCGGAACACTGCCGCGGCTCCATGCCTTGAGCACCGGCTCAACGATCCGCCAGCAGTCCTCGGCGGTGTCCGCCCGCACCGACAGCAGCGGATCGCCGGTGAGGACACCCTCGAGCACCTCACCGTAGGGGAGCAGCTCGGAAGCGCTGAGTTCGGCGTTGAGTGTGGTCCGGTCAAGGCTGAGGACGTTGCCGGGGCCGTTCACGTCGACGTCGAACTGCAGGGTGTCCGGTCCGAACCCGATCCTGAGCTGATTGGGCGAGTCAACGCCGGTGAAACCCCTGGGCAGATGGGGCACCGGCTTGAAGGTGACCACGGCTTCCTTGCGTTTTGCCCCGAGCGCCTTGCCGGAACGGAGGATGAAGGGGACGCCCTGCCAGCGCCAGTTGTCGATGTCCACCTGCACCTCGGCCAGCGTCTCGGTGTTCCTGGACGCGTCCACGCCTTCCTCCCTGGCGTAGTCCGGCACTTGCCGCCCGTCAATGGATCCTGCCGTGTACCGGGCGCGGCGGGTGCTTGAGCGGTAGGGCGCCTTGATGCTGCTGGCGCGCAGGAGGGTGGCCACCGCATCCCGGAGATCGCGCTCGCCAACGGAAGCGGGCGGCTCAATGGCCATCAGGGCCATGATCTGGAGCAGGTGGCTCTGGATCATGTCCCGGAGCGCCCCGGCGGCGTCGTAGTAGCGGGCGCGCCCTTCCAAGGCCAGGTCCTCATCAAAGATGACCTCCACCTTTTCGATGTAGTCCCGGTTCCAGACCGGTTCCAGGAATGTGTTCGCGAAGCGGAGGCCCAGGATGTTGAGCACCGTCGCTTTGCCCAGGAAGTGGTCCACCCGGTGGATGTGGTCCTCCGGGACCAGCGCCGCCAGGGTCTCATTGAGATGGCGGGCTGAATCCTCACTGGACCCGAACGGCTTTTCCATCACGAGCCGCGTGCCTGCCGGAACATCCCCGGGGGCGAGCACTTCGCACGCCTTCTGGCTGACGTGGGGCGGAAGCGCGAAGTAGACGGCCACCGGAGCCTCAAGGCCGGACATCAGGGCGGCGAGTTCCCCGCCCGCCGTCACGTCAAGTTGGTGGTAAGCGGTTGTTCCGGCGATCCGCTTGAGCTCCCGCTTGCCCGCAGCGTCTGCCTGCGAGTTCGAATCGGCGAAGGACGACTCCACACGCTCAAGCCACTGTTCCGGCGTCCACGGATCCGAGCCGGCCCCCACGAGCGCGAGCCCGGCTGCCCGCCCTTTGGCGGCCAGCCGGGCCAGTCCCGGCAGCAGCAGCCTGCCGGTGAGGTCCCCGGACGCACCCAGGATGAGCAGGGTTTTTACAGTTGTTTGGCTGGCCATCCTGCCAGCATGCCATCTTGAAGGGCTGTCTTGGTACCCTAGATAGTCGAGTCCCGTTGTCGAGGCAGTTGGTCCAGGCCAACAACAGTCACGACTCTGGCGAGCCGCACCGGCCGCCAGCTGTAGATCCACTGAAAGAAGTGCACGGCGCGTGTTCAATTCACTCTCTGACCGGTTGACAGCAACCTTCAAGAATCTCCGTGGCAAGGGCCGCCTCACCGAGGCGGACGTTGATGCCACCGTCCGCGAGATCCGGCGGGCCCTGCTGGACGCTGACGTTGCCGTGTCCGTGGTGCGGGAATTTACGGGACGCGTGCGTGAACGTGCCCTCGGCGCCGAGGTTTCCGGTGCATTGAACCCCAGCCAGCAGATCGTCAAGATCGTCAACGAGGAACTGGTTGAGATCCTGGGCGGCGAAACCCGGCGCATCCGCCTGGCCAAGACCGGCCCCACCGTCATCATGCTTGCCGGCCTCCAGGGCGCCGGCAAGACCACCCTTGCCGGCAAGCTCTCCAAATGGCTGAAGTCCCAGGGCCACAGCCCCATCCTGGTTGCCTGCGACCTTCAGCGGCCGAACGCCGTCACCCAGCTCCAGGTGGTGGGCAAGCGCGCCGGGGTTCCGGTTTTCGCACCCCACCCGGGCGCCACCTCCACCGAGCTGGATCACCCGGCCGGCGACCCCGTCGCGGTCGCCCGCGCCGGCGTTGAAGAAGCGCGCCAGAAGCTGCACGACGTCGTCATCGTGGACACTGCGGGACGGCTCGGCGTGGACGCCGAAATGATGGAGCAGGCACGCCAGATCCGCCGGGCCATCGTCCCGAACGAAGTGCTCTTCGTCATCGACTCCATGATCGGCCAGGACGCGGTCAACACGGCGCTCGCCTTCGATGAGGGTGTCAACTTCACCGGCATCGTGCTTTCCAAGCTTGACGGCGACGCCCGCGGCGGTGCCGCCCTGTCCGTCGCGTCGGTCACCGGCAAACCCGTCATGTTCGCCTCGACCGGTGAAGGCGTGGACGACTTTGAGCTGTTCCACCCGGACCGCATGGCGTCCCGCATCCTCGACATGGGTGACGTCCTCACCCTGATCGAACAGGCCGAAAAGTCCTGGGACAAGGACGAAGCCGCCCGGATGGCGAAGAAATTCGCCGACCAGGAGGACTTCACGCTCGACGACTTCCTGGCCCAGATGCAGCAGATCCGCAACATGGGCTCCATGAAGAAAATGCTCATGATGATGCCGGGTGCGCAGAACATCCGCCAGCAGCTTGAGCAGTTCGACGAACGCGAAATCGACCGGGTGGAAGCGATTGTCCGTTCGATGACCCCGCACGAACGCGTTGCCCCCAAGATCATCAACGGTTCACGCCGGGCGCGCATCGCCAAGGGCTCGGGCATGCATGTCTCGGACGTCAACGGCCTGCTGGAGCGGTTTGCCCAGGCGCAGAAGATGATGAAGAAGATGGCAGCCGGCGGCGGGATGCCCGGGATGCCCGGAATGCCTGGCATGGGCGGCGGCGGAGGTGCCCGCAAGGGTGTCAAGAGCGCGCCCAAGAAGAAGGCCAAGTCCGGGAACCCGGCCAAGGCGGCCCAGGAACTCCGCGACGCCGAGGCCCGGCGCGCGAATGCCGGGAAGGCACTTCCCAGCGGCGCCGCGTTCGGCCAGCAGGGAGCGGACTTTGATCCGTCACAGCTCAACCTGCCCAAGGGCTTCGACAAGTTCCTCGGCGGGAGCAAGTAGTTCCTGGCGGCGAAGTCACCCGCACGGGCAACTCCGGTGTCTGCTGGCCGGAATGTCCGGCGATTGCCATAGGGTTGGTCCATGTTTAAGCAGCGCGTAGTGTTCGTCCACGGTTCGGGGGCCTTCGGGTCCGCCGCGTGGCCCAAGCAGCACGGCATGGCCTTGGCCTACGACGCTCTGTTCCTTCGCCGCCATGGCTTTGACGCTGCCGCGGAACCCCTCGAATCGGACTTCCAGGCCGACGCCGACATTGTTCTGGGTGCTTTGGCGGACGAGGGCCGGGGCGCTGCCGGCGGGCATGTTGTGGCGCATTCCCAGGGTGCCATTGCGGCCATGATGGCGGCCGTTGAACAACCGGCCCTGGTGCATTCACTCACCCTCGTGGAGCCCGCCTGCCTGTCCCTGACCGCCGAACTGCCGGCGACCTCCGCACACCGCGCCCTGATGCAGCCGCTGTTTGATGTGCGGCACCAGCTTGGAGACGATGACTTCCAGCGGGAGTTCGTCCGGCGGGCGTTTTCCGTGCACAGCGACAACCCGGCGACGCCGGAGGCGCGGAGTGCCGCCCGCCGGCTCCGGCTGCAGGCACCTCCGTGGGAGGCTCCGCTTCAGATCGTGCCGGGAGTTCCCACCCTGGTCCTCACCGGAGGCTGGGAACCGCTTTATGAGGAAATCGCCGGCTACCTGCGCGAAACCGGTGCCCTGCACCGCGTTGCCGCGGGCGGACACCGGCCCCAGGATTCGGTGGAGGGCGACCGGTTCATCCGGTCGTTCATCGCAGAGGTCAGCCGGCGTCAGCACTCACAGGCGTCTTAGCGGATCCCTCACCTGCGGCCCCGGGCGGGCCCGGCCGGCCGGCCCCCAATGGCCGGCCGGACGGGGATTTTGGACGTTAGCGGCCCGGAACCGGAACGCTCAGCTCCGGCAGGTAGACCTTGCCGCCCGCGGCCAGGAATTCGTTGCTCTTCTCCCGCATGCCGGCAGCCATCTCGGCGAGGGCCGTCTGGGCCTCGGCCGAACCGTATTCGTCCCTGATGTCCTGGCTGATGCGCATCGAGCAGAACTTGGGGCCGCACATCGAACAGAAATGGGCAGTCTTCGCCGGTTCGGCAGGCAGCGTCTCGTCATGGAACGCTTCCGCGGTGACCGGGTCCAGCGACAGGGCAAACTGGTCCCGCCAGCGGAATTCGAACCGGGCCTTGGACAGCGCGTCGTCACGTTCATGCGCGCCGGGGTGGCCCTTGGCGAGGTCGGCGGCATGGGCGGCGATCTTGTAGGTGATCACACCGGTTTTGACATCGTCCTTGTTCGGCAGGCCGAGGTGCTCCTTGGGCGTTACATAGCAGAGCATGGCCGTGCCGTAGCGGGCGATTTCCGTGGCGCCGATGGCCGAGGTGATGTGGTCGTAGCCCGGGGCTATGTCCGTAACCAGGGGCCCGAGGGTATAGAACGGGGCGCCCTTGCACAGTTCCTGCTGGCGCTCCACGTTCTCGCGGACCAGGTGGAACGGCACGTGGCCGGGGCCCTCCACCATCACCTGCACGTCGAACTCCCAGGCGCGCTGCGTCAGCTCGGCCAGGGTGTCCAGCTCGGCGAACTGGGCGGCGTCGTTCGCGTCCGCCGTCGCACCCGGCCGCAGTCCGTCGCCCAGCGAGAACGCGACGTCGTACTTGGCGAAAATTTCGCACAGCTCGTCGAAGTGGGTGTACAGGAAGTTTTCCTGGTGATGCGCCAGGCACCACCCGGCCATGATGGCGCCGCCCCGGGACACGATTCCGGTGACCCGCTTGACCGTGAGCGGAACATAGCGGAGCAGCACCCCGGCGTGGATGGTCATGTAGTCCACGCCCTGTTCGCACTGCTCGATCACGGTGTCCCGGAAGATCTCCCAGGTGAGGGCGTTGGCCTCGCCGTTGACCTTCTCCAGGGCCTGGTAGATCGGTACCGTGCCGATCGGGACCGGGGAGTTGCGGATGAGCCATTCCCGGGTGGTGTGGATGTCGTCGCCGGTGGACAGGTCCATCACCGTGTCGGCGCCCCACTGGGTGGCCCACTGCAGTTTGTCCACTTCCTCGGCAATGGAGCTGGTAACCGCCGAGTTGCCGATGTTGGCATTGATCTTGACAAGGAAGGCCTTGCCGATGATCATCGGTTCGGATTCCGGGTGGTTGATGTTGTTGGGGATGATGGCGCGTCCGGCAGCCACTTCGCTGCGGACCAGCTCCACGTCGCAGTTCTCGCGGAGGGCAACGAACTGCATCTCGGGCGTCACTACACCCTGCCGTGCGTAATGCATCTGTGTGACAGTCTTGCCCTCGACGGCGCGGCGGGGCACGGGCTGCGCGCCCTTCCACTCCGCGGAGGCGGCGCCGCGGCGCACTGCCGACTTGCCGTCGTCGAGCAGGTTCCGTTCCCGGCCGCTGTAGGGCTCGGTGTCGGCCCGCGATTCGATCCACCGGGTCCTGAACGGTTCCAGGCCCACCACGGGATCGCTTCCGGGTCCCGCTGTCCGGTACACCAGGAACGGGGGGTTGGCAGCGCCGCCCGGAGAGTCCTCCAGGGCAATTTCGGTCACCGGCACCTTGATCCCGGTGGCCTCGTCGGCGATGAACGCCAACGAATGGGACTTCAGCGACTGCGTTTCAATCGTGCCCGGCTTGTCGGAGTCGGTGTTGTTTTGGGCAGGGATCAGCTGTGTTTCTTGTGTATTCACGGAATACTCACTTCCTTCGCCGGCATTACCCGGACAGGTTCAACGGTCGCAGGCCGCGTCAGCCCGATCTCAGCCCCTGCAAGGGCACCCGTGTGGTCGTAAACGAAGTTACCACAGGGCAGGGGCCGTGCCCTTGTCACATGGCGTTCAAGTCCGGCGGCGGCAGCCCGCCGGACTAGGCTTGAACCATGGCTGGCATCATCGAATTCAGCGGGACCGTGCTCACCGCCCCGAACCAGGAACAGCACGGCCTTTGGGCTGTCGACGGCAGGCTGACGTTCAAGCAGCCGGCCGTTCCCGCCGATGTTGTGCTGGACGGCTGGGTCCTGCCGGGCCTGGTGGATGCGCACTGCCACATCGGACTCGGACCCGCCGGGGACGTTACCGAGTCCCTGGCCGAAGAGCAGGCCATGACGGACCGGAACGCCGGTACCCTGCTGGTCCGCGACGCCGGCGCCGTGCACGACACGCGCTGGCTCCAGCACCGCCGCGAGCTGCCCAGGATCATCCGGGCCGGCCGGCATGTTGCCAGGACGAGCCGCTACCTGCGGGGATTCGCCGTCGAGGTTGAGCCGGACGGCCTGGTCGAGGCAGTGCGGAAGCAGGCACTCGCGGGCGACGGCTGGGTCAAGCTGGTGGGGGACTGGATCGACCGGGGCGCCGGCGACCTCGCGCCGTCGTTTCCCGCCGCCGTGGTGCGGGACGCTGTCCGCGCCGCCCACGATGAAGGGGCCAGGGTGACCGCGCACTGTTTCGCCGAGGACACGCTGGATGACATGCTCGACGCCGGCATCGACTGCATCGAACACGGAACCGGCCTTCTCCCGCGGCACCTGCCCCGGTTCGTGGAACAGCGCGTCCCGATTGTTCCCACGCTCATCAATATTGCGACCTTTCCGGAGATCGCTGACCGGGCCGAAGCGAAGTTTCCGCGCTACGCGGCGCACATGCGGTCGCTGTGGCAGCGGCGGAACGAGCGGATCCTGGAAGCCTACGAAGCGGGCGTGCCGATCTACGCCGGGACCGATGCGGGCAGCGTCATCGGCCACGGACGGATCGTGGACGAGATCCACGCGCTGCACGCCGCCGGCCTGCCGGCAGAAGCGGCGCTGGACGCGGCGTCCTGGGCAGCGCGGGAATGGCTGGGGGCTGACGGCATTGCGGAAGGTGCCAGTGCCGACGTCGTGCTGTGCGCACAGGACCCCCGGACGAGTCCGGCGACGCTGCGGGATCTCAAACACATCGTGCTTCGGGGCACTCAGCTCCGCTAGGAATAAATTGAAGCTTCAAGTAATTCAACTCTATGTAATCGTCGCCGGACGCCGGTGGCTGAGTTTCGCGAGTTTGGAGTTGCCATGACCACAGAATCCAGCAGCAAGGACCTGCTGCCCGCAGATCTCGCCATGGGCACGGTGATGCTCAAGGTGGGGAACATGAAGCTGATGACGGACTATTACCAGCGGGCGCTCGGGCTGGAGCCGGTGGCCGAGCAGGATGGCGGCGTGTACCTTGGCCGGAGCGGAAGGCCCTTGGTCCACCTGGCGTCGGCCCCCGGACTGAACCTTCCCGCCCGGGGTGAGGCCGGACTGTTCCATACGGCGCTGTTGTTCGAGGACCGGGCGTCGCTCGCGGCCACGGTGGCCTCCGCAGCCCGGTATGAACCGGGGCTGTTCACGGGCAGCGCGGACCACCTTGTCAGCGAGGCCTTCTACTTCAGCGACCCGGAGGGCAACGGCATCGAGCTCTACTGGGACCGCCCGCGTGAGGCCTGGGCCTGGGAGGGCAGCAACGTGGTCATGGATAGCCTTGCCCTGCCGCCGCAGAGGTTCCTGCAGGAACACCTGACCGAGGAGGCGGTGAGCGGTCAGCGGGAGACGCGGGCCGGCGTCGGGCACGTCCACCTCCAAGTCGGCGATGTGCAATCAGCGCACGACTTCTATGTGGGCACGCTTGGTTTCGAGAAAACCGCAGGATGGCACGGGCAGGCCCTCTTCGTCTCGGCCGGCGGCTACCACCACCACATGGCCATGAACGTCTGGAACAGCAGGGGCGCAGGGCCGCGGCAGGACACGCTGGGCCTGGGTGAAGTCCTGATCGAAGTTCCCGAGGGGGACGACGTCGGTGCGCTCGCTGACCGTTTGCGGGTGGCCGGCGTCCAGTCCCACCACACGGGGGCGGAGTTGCGGTTCGAGGATCCGTGGCGCAACCGGATCCGCGTCGCGGTCCGCTAAGGGTGCGCTGACCAGCACGTCCATCTGGGTTAGGCTGAACCCGGAAGGCCCCGGGCAGCCGCAAAGCTGCCCGTCAGGACCATCACACCGCCGACGGAATGAGGATGATTTCCATGGGTTTCACCGAAATCTTTGTTTCCACCCACGATGAGGCCCTCAAGCGCGCGGGGGTACTCGACGGCGGGGGACCTGCGGCTCCGGAGGCGCTCCGGATTCCGGACATCAGCGATTTTGAAATTGAACAGCTCGGCGACCTGGCCGGCACAGCTGTGCACGCGGCGGGCGCGGACTACGAACTTGCCATGGTGGATGTGGCCAGCGATTCACTGCTGGGCGTGCCGGCGGCCATGGTCCGCGCACTCGCGGAACTCCTCAGCTATGAGACCGAGGGCGAGGGCAACATTCTGGAGGATGTGGCGGCCAGGTGGGCGGCGGAGGAGGACATGCCCTTCGGGTCCGAGGAGGCCCGCGGCTATGTCCAGAGGCTGGCCCAGCTCGCCGGCAGTGTGGACCCCAATGCCCGAACCGGGCTGTACGTCTGGTCGTCCTGACCGGGCCGCTGGGTGTCAAGTCGAAATCCCGGCGTTGATCTGGCACAATGAACAGGTACTCGATCTGCGTGGCCCCTCTCTCCGCGTCCGGATCCTGTCCTTTTAGAACCCCCTAGTACGGCCCGCCCCACGGGTGCAGAACGCCGGGCTCGACCCCGTTTCAGAAACAGGAGTGACCACAAAAGTGGCCGTAAAGATTCGCCTTAAGCGCTTCGGTAAGATGCGCGCACCGTACTACCGCATCGTCGTCATGGACGCACGCTCCAAGCGTGATGGCCGTGCCATCGAAGAAATCGGCAAGTACCACCCGACCGAAGAGCCCTCGTACATCGAGGTCGACACGGACCGTGCCCAGTACTGGCTCGGCGTCGGCGCACAGCCGTCCGAGCAGGTCGCCGCGATCCTCAAGATCACCGGTGACTGGCAGAAGTTCAAGGGTCTCCCCGGCCAGGAGGGCACCTTGAAGACCAAGGCCCCCAAGGCTGCCTTCGTTACGCCGGAAAAGGGTTCCGTGATCATCCCGGAAGCCATCACCAAGAAGGCCAAGAAGGACGACGCCGCCGAGGCCCCCGCCGACGCAGCAGCAGAGACCACCGAGGCTGAGTAAATTGCTGGCAGAAGCGCTCGAACACCTAGTCCGCGGGATCGTTGACAGTCCTGAGGACGTCAAGGTCAGTGCGAAGAACAACCGCCGCGGGGACACCCTCGAGGTGCGCGTTCACCAGGACGACCTCGGACGGGTGATCGGTCGTCAGGGCCGCACGGCACGCGCATTGCGCACCGTCGTGGCGGCGCTGGCCGGCGGCGAACAGGTCAGGGTCGACGTCGTCGACACAGACCGCCGCCGGTAATCGCCTCGCAATATTTGTCTCAAGTCCGGCCCCTTCACCAGATCATGGTGGAGGGGCCGGACTGTTTTCAGCAAGACCCGGCGCCGCAGTAGGCGCGCCCAGCAGAACCCGAACAGAACGACTCCCGGAACAGAGGAACAGATGCAGCTTCAGGTGGCACGAATCGGCAAACCGCACGGCATCCGCGGCGAAGTGACCGTCCAGGTCCTGACCGACGCGCCGGAGGACCGCTTCGTTCCAGGCACGGAATTCGTGGTTGAGCCCGCGTCGGTGGGAACGCTGACCGTGGACAGTGCCCGCTGGAACAAGGACATTCTGCTGCTGGGTTTTGAAGGCATCGAGACCCGCAACCAGGCCGAAGCCCTGCGCGGCGCGAAACTGTTCATCGAGACGGAAGAGCTTGACGAAGACGACGACGAGGGCTGGTACGAGCACGAGCTCGTCGGCCTCGAGGTCCGGGTGGGCGACGCCGTTGTGGGCAAGGTTTCCGGGCTGCACACGCTTCCGGTCCAGGACCTCATCGTCGTGGAAGCAACCGACGGGAAAGAGATCCTGATTCCTTTCGTGGAAGAGATCGTGCCCGAGGTCAACGTCGGCGAAAAGTACATCCTGGTCACCCCGCCGCCCGGGCTCTTCGACATCAACGCTGATGAGTCCGGCGAAACGACGGAGGCCGGCGACACCGGATCGGGCAAGGCTGAGGCCGGAGACAACGCATAAATGAGGATCGACGTCGTCAGCATCTTCCCCGAGTACCTCGCGCCCCTGGAACTTTCCCTGATCGGGAAGGCGCGCCAGGACGGCCTGCTGGACCTTAACGTCCACGACCTCCGGGAGTTCACCACGGACAAGCACCGGACGGTGGACGACACCCCGTACGGCGGCGGCGCCGGCATGGTGATGAAGGCTGAACCGTGGGCACAGGCGCTGACCTCGGTGGCTGCGGCCGGGGACCACGACCCCTCCCGTAAGCCGGTGCTGATCGTCCCGTCACCCGCGGGCGAACGGTTCACCCAGGCGCTGGCACACGAGCTCGCGGAGGAAGAACAGCTGGTTTTCGCCTGCGGCCGGTACGAGGGCATCGACGAGCGGGTCATCGAGTGGGCGGATGAGCACTTCACTGTCCGGCCCCTGAGCCTGGGGGACTACGTCCTTAACGGCGGCGAAGTGGCGGTCCTGGCCATGACCGAGGCCATCGTGCGGCTCCTTCCCGGCGTTGTCGGCAATCCGGAGTCCCTGGTCGAGGAATCCCACTCTGACGGTCTCCTGGAATACCCGGTGTACACCAAGCCCTCCAGCTGGCGGGACCGCGACGTTCCGCCCGTGTTGCTGAGCGGCAACCACGGCAAAATTGCCCAGTGGAGGCGCCACGAGCAGTACCGGCGCACCGCCGAAAGGCGGCCGGACCTGCTCGAGGTGTTCGACGCCGGAAAGCTGCCGCGCGCGGACCGCACCGCGCTCGGGGACCTCGGGTACGACGTCGTCGACGGCCGCCTGCGGCTCCGCCCGGAGGCAGGCGGAGAGGGCACGGCCGCCCAAGGCTGACGTCCGCCGGAGCAACCGCCGCCACAAGGCGGTTCCTGATTCGCCGGAATCCTCCGAATGTGGCAAAATTAGTCCTTGTGCCTGCTGGGTGCGCACCTGCCACAGGGGGAGCGTCACCAACAGCCCGGCACCCCGGTCCCGTCAATCAGTGATGGAGCCGGATCAGAAAACTTTCGGCAGTGATTTCCGGGTCTTTCCCGGGCTTGGCAGCCGTGACCCAAAGTGGATGACCTGTGGCGTTCACCAGGAGTGGATCAATGCATATCCTCGATACCGTAGATGCAGCCTCGCTGCGCACCGATGTTCCCCAGTTCCGCGCGGGTGACACCCTCAAGGTTCACGTGAACATCATCGAAGGCAAGAACTCCCGTGTCCAGGTCTTCCAGGGCTTCGTCCTGGGCCGCCAGGGCGACGGCATCCGCGAAACCTTCACGGTCCGCAAGGTCTCCTTCGGTGTCGGCGTGGAGCGTACCTTCCCGGTGCACTCCCCGATCATCGACAAGATCGAGGTCGTCACCAAGGGTGACGTCCGCCGCGCCAAGCTTTACTACATGCGTGCACTGCGCGGTAAGGCTGCGAAGATCAAGGAAAAGCGCGACTTCAGCACCGCCAAGTAAGTCTTCCGGACTTCCACGGCGGGTCCAGAACCCGGATCCGGCCCGCGCCGGAGCCTTCCGCAACAGCGCCACAGGATACGGATCATGGACCAGTCAGAACGCCAGCCCAGGAAACTGGGCTGGCGTTTTGCGTTGCTGGCCCTTGCGCTGGCGCTGCTCATCAGCGGACTTGTCCGAGCCCTCTGGCTGGATGTGTACTACATACCGTCTGCCTCCATGGAACCGCTCTTCGGCGCGGGGGACAGGATCCTGGTTTCCCGTACCGATTTCCAGTCGGGACCGGTCCGGCACGGTGACGTCGTGGTCTTCGACGGCCGCGGGTCGTTCGCTCCGCTCAACAGCGGCAACGGACCGGTGCAGGATGCCGCCGCCGCGGCCGGACACTGGCTTGGCATTACAGGCAGTGATACAACCTACATAAAGCGGGTTATCGGGTTGCCCGGCGATCATGTCATCTGCTGCGATGACCAGCAGCGGCTCACAGTGAACGGTCAGGCGCTTGAGGAACCATACCTCTATGGTGAAGACGTGGCGAGCAAGCAGAAGTTCAGTGTGATCGTTCCGGCGGGACGGCTATGGTTGCTTGGAGACCACCGGTCCATGTCCGCTGATTCCCGAAGCCTGCTGGGCGCACCGGGTGGCGGTATGGTGCCCCTGGACCGGGTGATCGGCCGGCCGGTCCAGATCATCTGGCCACTCGACAGATTTGCGGCCGTGCCCCGGCCCGCAGAAACCAGCACGACGACGAAGGACGGACAGTAGATGCCCGAGACCGATCCCCGGACTCCTGATCCGCTCAAGCGCGACGCCGCCGCTGGCGCCCACTCTTCAGGCGCCCACACAGGACGCGACTCCGCCGGACGCGACTACTCGGCAACTGCCACGGACGGGGATGCCGTGTCTCCGTCCGAAGCTCCGTCCGTAGCCCCGCCGGCAGTTCCCTCGGCCGGTCCGTCGGCTGCGTCGGAGCAGCCCGCTTTCCGGCCAGCTGGCCGGGCTTCTGGTTCGAAGGGCGCCCATTCCAAGGCCGGCCCGTCAAAGCCGGCGAAGGAGAGCAAAGCCCACAGCCCGCTGTACCTTTGGATCAAGGAAGTGGCCACGGTGGTGGCCATCGCGGTGGTGCTGTCCTTCCTGATCAAGACGTTCCTGTTCAGGGCGTTCTATATCCCGTCCGAATCCATGGTCAGCACGCTCGACGTCAACGACCGCATCTTCGTCAACCTGCTCGTGCCCGAGCCTTTTGCCCTCGAGCACGGTGATGTGGTGGTTTTCAAGGACACCAAGGGATGGCTGGTACCAACTCCGGACAAGGCGGACGGTCCGTTCACCTGGGTCCAGGACGGCCTGACATTCGTCGGCCTGCTGCCGGACAATTCGGAGCAGCACCTCGTCAAGCGCGTCATCGGCCTCCCCGGCGACCACGTCGTGTGCTGCGACGCCGGCGGCAAACTCACCATCAACGGCAAGGAAGTGGATGAGACGTACGTCAACCCCGCCGAGGTGCCCGATATCCGCAACTTCGACGTCGTTGTCCCGGACGGCAAGATATGGGTGATGGGAGACAACCGGAACCACTCCGCGGATTCCCGCGCCCACCAGGACAGCAACGGCGGCTTCATCGACATGCCCGACATCGAGGGCAAGGCAGCCGTCATTGCCTGGCCACTCAACAGGCTCACCGGGCTGGGAAACTACCCCGACGTGTTCCGGAACGTTCCCGCACCGACTGGAAAATAGATGTCCGTTGCACCAACCCTCGATTATGAGCACCGTTTCCTAGGTTCCGGTGCCAGGCTCCTGGCCGGCATCGACGAAGTCGGCCGGGGAGCCATTGCGGGACCCGTGACCGTCGGAATCGCCGTCGTCGACCTCAGCCGCCCGGTGCTTCTCGACGACGTCCGCGACAGCAAGCTGCTAAAGGAATCTGACCGGGAGCGGCTGGAACCCCTCGTGCGCAGCTGGAGCGTCGCATCGGCGGTGGGGCACGCCTCGGCCAGCGAGATCGACGCCATGGGCATCATCGCGGCGCTGCGGACCGCAGGAACAAGGGCCTGGCTGCAAATCCTGGCTGCCGGCGTCACTCCCGATGTGGTGCTGCTCGACGGCAGCCACAACTGGCTCTCACCTGAGACACAAGCGTCCCTCTTTGACGACGCCCCGGCCGGGCCCGGGTGTGACGCTCCGGTCCACACCCTCGTCAAGGCGGACATGCAGTGCTTGAGCGTGGCCGCCGCCAGCATCCTCGCCAAAGTGGAGCGGGACCGGCTCATGCGAACGCTGCACACGGAGTTCCCGGCCTTCGCCTGGAATGAAAACAAAGGCTACGGAACGGCGTCACACAAGGAGGCCCTCAGGGCCGCGGGACCCACGCCCTATCACCGCGTGAGCTGGCAGATTCTCTGAACGGGGCCGCCGTGGAGTGGGGTCGGGGGCCGGTAACGGGCAGCAGGGCTGGCGCCATGGCCCACGCGGTGCGCTGAATAGTGCAAGATGGAACCATGAGTGCCGAGGATCTTGAGAACTATGAAACCGACATGGAGCTGCAGCTCTACCGCGAATACCGTGACGTCGTCGGGCTATTCAGCTACGTAGTCGAGACCGAACGGCGTTTCTATCTTGCCAACCACGTGGACCTGCAGGCGCGCAGTGCAGACGGCGAAGTCTATTTCGACCTCACCCTGCAGGATGCCTGGGTTTGGGACGTCTATAGGTCGGCGCGGTTCGTCAAGAGCGTCCGGGTGATTACGTTCAAGGACGTCAACGTCGAAGAGCTGCCCCGGAACGAGGAACTGGCCCTGCCCAAGGACGTGGACCTGGGCAACTGATCCGGGCAAGTGATCGACCGTATCGGCGGTTGCACTACCTGTTTTTTGCCCAGGGTCTGGCATCCCTGCCGTCCTTGGCGCGAGACTACTGTATGGGATTGATTCGTAGTTCTGTTCCGACGGCTTTACCGCATTGCGGACGAGTCTCGCGTCCTGCAGACACATCCTGACGGTGCTTGATGTCGAGCGCCGCAGGGCTCGTACTGGCACCGCCTACCCGGCTGACATCAGAGAAGATCTCACCATGAAAATACTCTGCTGGTTCCTAGGGCACATCTGGAGCAGCCATGCCGGCTTCTACGATGAGCGGCCGCACCAGTCTGCCCATTGCATGAGATGCGGAACCCGCGCCTAGCGGTTCCTGCCTGGCGGTTGCGTCCTCCGGGCCTCCGCCCACCGCTCCTCCACAGCACCTCTTTGCCGGGGTTTCCCACATAGCGCCCCAGGCAGGTATGCCTGGCTCCGCCGCTCCCGCAGGCTGGTGGCGGAGGTAAGAATGAGAGCCAAAGACTTGCTTGGCCGGCGCGGGGAAGAACTGGCTGCCGGGTATTTGGAATCACAGGGCATGCTGATCGTGGACCGCAACTGGCGCTGTCCCGAGGGTGAAATCGATATTGTGGCGCTTGACGGCGATTCGCTGGTCATCGCCGAAGTCAAAACTCGAAAATCCCTGGCCTACGGGCATCCCTTTGAAGCCGTCGGTGTTGCCAAACTGGCGCGCCTTCACCGGCTGGCATCGGCCTGGTGCCGGGACCACGAACTCCGGATGCCCTTCCGCCGTGTCGACGTGGTTGCCGTCCTTGACGACGGCGCCGGCCAGCCGCGCGTGGAGCATCTCAAAGGGGTGGGTTAGGTGGGCCTCGGCAGGACATACTCCGTGGCCCTCGTTGGCCTCAACGGCTACATCGTTGAAGTCGAAGCGGACATCGGCCAGACCCTCCCGGCCTTCATCATCCTGGGACTGCCGGATGCATCGCTGAACGAAGCCAAGGAACGGATCCGCTCGGCGGCCCAGAACTCCGGCATCCCGCTGAGCCGGCGCAAGATCACGGCCAACCTCATCCCGGCATCGTTGCCAAAACGTGGTTCCGGTTTCGACCTGGCCATCACCATGGCCGTCCTGCGCGCAGCAAACGACATCAAATCGACTGAGCGGACTGTCTTCATCGCCGAGCTGGGCCTTGACGGCAGGCTCAGGCCCGTCCGTGGCATCCTCCCTGCCGTGATGGCCTCCGTGCAGGCAGGCTACCCGGACGTTGTGGTGGCGCAGGCGAATGAGGCGGAGGCAGGGCTCGTGCCGGGTGCCAGGGTGCGCGGCTACCGGACCCTTGCTCGCCTCGCGTGTGACTTTGGGGCGGATCCGCAGGAACTTGCCTTGGACTTTGAACCGGATGACGAGGACACGTCCGGCGATGGTCCGTGCGTGGCGGAACCGGCCCCGGACATGTGTGATGTCGCCGGCCAGGCCGACGCCCGGAAAGCGCTGGAAGTCGCCGCCGCCGGGGCCCACCACCTGCTCCTGTCGGGCCCTCCGGGGGCTGGCAAGACCATGCTCGCCGAACGGCTCCCTGGCCTGCTGCCGGACCTGGCTGACGGCGAGGCCATGGAGGTCACCGCGATCCACTCCCTGTGCGCACTGTCGTCCGCTGCAGTGCAGCTCCTGCGCCGGCCGCCGTTCGAGAATCCCCACCATACGGCCACCGCAGCTGCCATCATCGGCGGCGGCTCCGGGCTGCCACGGCCGGGTGCAGCGTCCCGGGCGCACCGTGGTGTGCTCTTCCTGGATGAGGCTCCAGAGTATGAACGGCGGGTTCTCGACGCGCTCAGGCAACCATTGGAGAGCGGCGAGCTGGTCATTCACCGGTCCGCCGGCACCGCCGCCTACCCGGCACGGTTCCAACTCGTACTGGCCGCCAACCCCTGCCCGTGCGGAAAGGCTTCGGGGAAAGGGCTCGACTGCACCTGTACGCCCATGATGAGGCGCCGGTACCTTGCGCGGATGTCCGGGCCGCTGCTGGACCGGGTGGACATCCAATTGCAGGTGGAGCGGGTTTCGCTTGCTGATTTCGGCCAGACGGGTGCGGAAGAAGACACCGCGACCGTTGCCGCCAGGGTTCGTGCTGCCAGGATCCGCCAGCTGGAGAGGCTGCGTCCCCTGGGCCTGGAAACCAACTCGCAGGTGCCGGGCCGCGTACTTCGCGGTGCCCTGCGCCTGGCATCACCCACCACCCGGATCCTCGACCGGTCGCTGGAACGCGGTGTGCTCACCGCCCGCGGTTATGACAGGGTCCTCCGGCTGGCCTGGACGCTGGCGGACCTGGCTTGCCGTGACGCCCCGGACGACAACGACATTGGACAGGCGCTGGGACTCCGGCAAGCCGCCTCGGCCACGGCCTGAAGGGAACACGATGACTGAACAGGAAAACCCAGCCAGGGCTGCCCTGTCGCGGCTGATGGAGCCGCAGGACGCTGCCGGCCTTGCCCTGGTGATGGTCGCCGGCGCAACCGACGCGCTGCGTATCGCCACGGGCCGGCTGCGGGCCGGGCCGCAGCTCGAACGGGATATCACGTCGGTGCTCGCGGATAATGGCACGGGCAGCTGGCCGGGAATGCAAGCTTCACTCCAGCGCTGGGCGCCGAGGATCCCGGACCTGGCACCGGAGCGGGATCTCGCCACCATGCACCGCCTGGGCGGGCGGATGATCATTCCGTCCGACGCACTATGGCCCCGGCAACTGGCTGACCTGGGCCTTCATGAACCTATCTGCCTCTGGTGGCGCGGAATGGAGCAGCCGTTGCCTGCGGCGGCGAAGACCATTGCCCTTGTCGGATCCCGCGACAGCACAAGCTACGGTGCTGCCGTCACCGGCGATCTCGCCTATTCGCTGGCACAACGGGGTTTCACGATCGTCTCGGGCGGGGCCTACGGGATCGATGCGCACGCCCACCGGTCTGCCCTGGCCGGCGCCGGCGATGCCATGCCCACCATCGCCGTTATGGCCGGGGGAGTGGACCGCTTCTATCCGTCCGGCAATGAAGACCTGCTCAGGACGGTAGCCAACCAGGGTGCGGTCCTGGCTGAGGTGCCGCCTGGCTCCGCTCCCACGCGATACCGGTTCCTGCAGCGGAACCGCCTCATCGCCGCGCTGGCGTCGGTCACGGTCGTAGTGGAGGCCCGCTGGCGCTCGGGCGCACTGAACACGGCCCACCACGCTGAATCGCTGGGCAGGGCCGTCGGTGCCGTCCCCGGTTCCGTGCACAGCGCCAATTCCGCAGGCTGCCACCGGCTGATTCGCGAAGGGGGAGCCGTCTGCGTCACGGACGCAGGTGAAATCGCCGAGCTTGCCGCTCCCAGCGGCGAATCGTTGGCGGACCTGGCCCCGGAGCAGCGCGCTGACCATGACGGCCTCACCCTGGAGGACCTCATTCTGCTTGATGCGTTGCCGCTGCGGTCCACCAGCTCAGTCGAGAAGCTGACGTCCGTTGCAGGGCTGAGCGCCGATTCCGTCAGGGCGGGCCTGGGCAGGCTCGGACTTCTGGGGCTTGCCGAGTCCGAGCGCGGCGGGTGGAAACGGTCCCGGAAGGCCTGCTGAGTGCCTGTGGCCCGCCCCCGCCGCCCTACCGGCGGGCTTCCGGAATTGTGCCGTCTTGAGTGCGTGGTTCCTTGATTGGCGGCCGAATGATGGGAAAGTTGGAGCGTGGACACCCCTGATCTCCCGGCAGCCCTGGCTGGCGCCGCCGATGCCTTCGGCCGCTACCTCGACGGTGAGCGTGCCAGGTCGGCCCATACTGTCCGCGCTTACCTGTCGGACGTCCACAGCCTGCTGTCGGCTGCCGCCGCGGACGGCATCACCGATCTCGACGGGATTGAACTCTCCACGCTGCGGCGGTGGCTCGGAGCGCAGAGCGAAGCGGGCATGTCCCGTTCCACGCTGGCGCGGCGCGCTGCCACTGCCCGGTCCTTCACCGCCTGGGCCGTGCGGGAGGAATTCCTGGAGGCCGATCCCGCCCTGCGCCTGAAGGCACCGAAGCGCGAAAAGTCACTGCCCGGCGTCCTGCACCAGCAACAGGTTGTGCGCGTCCTGGACGGTCTCGGGACGGCGGCGGACGAAGGCGCACCGCTCGCGATTCGGAACCGCGCCATGGTGGAGCTGCTCTATGCAACCGGGGTCCGGGTGGGGGAGCTGGCTGGCATGGACGTCGACGATCTCGACCAGGACCGCCGCACGCTCCGGGTCATCGGCAAGGGAAACAAGGAGCGGACAGTGCCTTACGGGGTGCCGGCGGCCGTCGCGGTCGACGACTGGCTCCGCCGTGGAAGGCCGGTGCTGGCCGCGGACGCGAGCGGTCCGGCACTGTTCCTCGGAGCGAGGGGCCGCCGGGTGGACCAGCGGCAGGTCCGTGCCGTGGTGAAGGACCTGCTGGACGCGCTGGGCGACACGGCTGCCACCGGTCCGCACGCGCTCCGGCACTCCGCCGCCACTCATTTGCTGGATGGCGGAGCTGACCTCAGGGCGGTGCAGGAAATCCTTGGCCACAGCAGCCTGGCAACAACACAGATCTACACCCACGTCTCGGTGGACCGGCTGCGGCGAAGCTACCAGCAGGCGCATCCCCGCGCGTGAGCCGTGGCCTGCGGCCGTGGGGTTACGGCGCTGGGCGCCGCCCGGCTGCGGTGCGGGAAATATTGAACACCCCCGGCGCGCCGAATTGCACTGGCGTAATTATGCGGGGTACGGCACAATAAGAGTCATGCCCGGCAACTCTCAAGTCTGACTTGAACCTCGCCCTCCGGCGGGTAACGCAGTTCCGGGCACTAATTTCATAGTCTTGCAGAGATCACCGGCAGCATGCGGGAACCCTGCGCGGCAGACATACATACAGGCAGAGGTCGTTGGGGAAGACGTACCTACAGCTATGGAGGATGGAATGTCTGTTGCAATGACCCGCGGTGTCTTGTTCGTTCACTCGGCCCCGACCGCCCTGTGCCCTCACGTTGAGTGGGCCATTGGGTCGGTCGTGGACAAGCGCACGGACCTCGAGTGGACTGCTCAGCCTGCTGCGCCCGGAATGTTCCGTTCGGAACTGTCCTGGACCGGCAGCCCGGGTACAGGCGCCCTCTTGGCGTCTGCCCTGCGTGGCTGGGCGCACCTGCGCTATGAAGTCACAGAGGAGCCAAGCCCGGGCGTTGACGGCGGGAGATGGTCGCACACGCCGGAGTTGGGAATCTTCCACGCCGTCACCGATGTGCACGGAAACATCATGGTCTCTGAAGATCGTATCCGCTATGCCTATGAGTCCGGTGCGGGCGACCCGTCCGCGGTCTATCACGAGCTCTCCCTTGCCCTTGGTGAAGCCTGGGACGAGGAGCTCGAGCCGTTCAGGCACGCCGCAGAGGGTGCCCCCGTGCGCTGGCTGCACCAGGTGGGTTGACCGGGCCGCGCTGCAATAACCTCCATAACGCAAGAGGCCCCTGCCGGACGGCAGGGGCCTCTTGCTGTTGCGACCGTGGAGGCTAGATGCTCCGGACGGCGATGACGGCGTTGTGGCCGCCGAAGCCGAACGAGTTGCTCAGCGCCACGATGCTGCCCGAAGGCAGGTCACGTGCGGTCTTGGTGACGACGTCGAGCGGGATCTCAGGATCCTGGTTTTCCAGGTTGATGGTTACCGGAGCCTTGCGCTCGTAAACAGCCAGCACGGTCAGCACGGCCTCGACGGCACCGGAGGCGCCCAGCAGGTGGCCCATCTGGGACTTCGTAGCGGAGACCGCCACATCGTCCACATGGGCGCCCAGTGCGGCCCGCAGAGCCGTGTACTCGGGCTTGTCGCCGACGGGGGTCGAAGTCGCGTGTGCGTTGACGTGGACCACGTCCTCGGCCTGGATGCGGCCGTCGAACATCGCTGCCTTCAGCGCGCGCGTGGCGCCCAGGCCTTCGGGGTCGGGAGCGGTGATGTGGTAGGCGTCAGCCGTCACCGATGTTCCGGCCAGCTCGGCGTAGATCCGAGCTCCGCGGGCAAGTGCATGTTCCTCGGCCTCGATGACCAGGGCGCCGGCGCCTTCACCCATGACAAAACCATCGCGGTCCGTGTCGTAGGGGCGCGATGCAGCGGCGGGATCATCATTGCGGCGTGACAGGGCCTGCATCGAGGCGAACGCGGCAATGGGCATGGGGTGGATCGCTGCTTCGGCGCCGCCGCAAACAACGACGTCAGCCTTACCGGAGCGGATCAGGTCCAGCCCCAGGTGCAGGGCCTCGGTGCCGGAGGCGCAGGCGGACACGGGAGTGTGGGCACCGGCACGGGCGCCAAGGTCCAGGCTCACCGCAGCGGCCACACCGTTGGGCATCAGCATGGGCACCGTCATGGGCAGGACCCGTCGCGGGCCCTTTTCGCGCAGGGTGTCCCACGCGTCCAGCAGCGTCCAGACGCCGCCGATGCCCGTGGCGAAGGCCACCGCAAGGCGGTCGTGGTCGACTTCCGTAATGCCGGAGTCTGCCCATGCTTCGCGTGCGGCAACGACGCCGAACTGCGTGGACGGGTCCATGCGCTTTGCTTCTACGCGGCTCAGGACTTCCAGTGCAGGGGTTGAGGCGCGGGCTGCGAAGTGAACGGGCAGTTCATACTTGGCTACCCAGTCGTCCTCGAGCGTGTGCGCGCCGGAGACGCCCTTCAGCGCGTTCTTCCACATTGTGGGGACATCGCCGCCAATGGGTGTGGTGGCACCCAGACCGGTAATGACTACTTTGCGTGCCATGGGATCACTCTCTATCGGTGCGCATGCCGTGTCCGGGAAATACCTGGCCGGGGGGCTGCGTGGGGAAACTTGAGGTCATTCAGCGGTGGTCGGTCCGGGGCGCTGATTTCAGCGCCCCGGACCGGCTACCGGGTGCGGCCGTTGCCGGCAGAAGCCAGGACTAGGCCTGGGCGTTTGCGATGAAGCTGACTGCGTCACCGACGGTCTTGAGGTTCTTGACCTCTTCGTCCGGGATGCGCACGCCGAACTTTTCCTCAGCGTTGACCACAATGGTCATCATGGAGATGGAGTCGATGTCCAGGTCCTCCGTGAAGGACTTGTCCAGCTCGACAGCTTCGGTGGCGAGGCCGGTTTCTTCGTTGACGATTTCAGCCAGGCCGGCCAGGATCTCTTCGTTGCTAGCCATTGATGGCTCCTTTTCTTGTTGTTGCCGGCAGATGCTGCCGGAAATGATTCAAGCCGAGATTACGGCTTGGTTCGCGAATCCGTGCTGTGCAGAACGTATTCAGTTGTGGGTAAAAGGGGGCGGTCTACGGGAGCACGATTACCTGTGCGCCGAAGACCAGGCCTGCGCCAAACCCGATCTGCAGGGCGAGTCCGCCGCTGAGTTCGGGGTTTTCCTGCAGCAGCCGGTGCGTGGCCAGCGGAATGGAAGCCGCCGAAGTGTTACCGGCCTCGGCGATGTCCCGGGCTACCTTGACGGTTTCGGGAAGCTTGAGCTTCTTGACCATCTCGTCGATGATGCGCATGTTCGCCTGGTGCGGGATGAAGGCCACGAGGTCCTCGGCGGCGATGCCGGCTACGTCGAGGGCCTGCTGGGCTACCTTGGCCATCTCCCAGACCGCCCAGCGGAAGACGGTCTGGCCGTCCTGGCGCAGGGTGGGCCAGATGGCGGCGTCGGTTGCGTCGGACTCCCCGGCGCTCAGCGAGCCTGCCTTGTTCGCGGCCAGGGCAAGTTCGCGGACATCCAGCAGAGAATGTGTCATGCCGATGGCATCCCACTTGCTGCCGTCCGAACCCCAAACCGACGGACCGATCCCCGCAGTCTCAGAGGGGCCGATCACAACCGCGCCGGCGCCGTCGCCGAGCAGGAACGAAATGGTGCGTTCGGTGTTGTCGATGACGTCCGAAAGCTTCTCGGCACCGACCACCAGCACGTATTCCGCCGCGCCGGAGCGGACCAGGGCGTCACCCTGGGCAATGCCGTAGCAGTAGCCGGCACACGCGGCGGAGATGTCGAACGCGGGAGCAGGCGTGGCGCCGAGGCGGTCCGCCAGGCTGGCAGCCGCGGACGGCGTCGCGTAGGGATGCGTAACGGTGGAGACGATGACCGCGCCCAACTGGCTGGCTTCGATTCCCGCCTTTGCCAGGGCTTCACGGGCCGCGCCCTCGGCCATGTCAATGACGCTGACATCCGCGGGTGCGCGGTGCCGGGTCACAATGCCGGTGCGCTGCCGGATCCATTCGTCCGAGGAATCGATCCACTGGCAGACATCCTCGTTGGTGACGATGACGTCGGGCCGGTAGGCGCCGAGTCCCAGGATGCGGGTGTGTTCCCGCAGTGGTGCCTGCTTGAGTGCGGGAGCGCTCATGCCTGTCCCTCCAGTTCTGCGAATAGTGCAAGGGCGGCAGTGAGGTCCTCGGGAGTCTTGACGGCTACCGTCTTGACCCCGGGCATGCCCCTCTTGGCGAGTCCGGCCAGGGTACCGGCCGGTGCAAGTTCAATAAAGCCCGTGACGCCGCGCTGTACCAGCGTTTCCATGCACAGGTCCCAGCGGACCGGCCGGGAGACCTGGGCGATGAGGCTGTTGACTGCCGCGCCGCCGTCGGTCACTTCCTTGCCGTCAAAGTTGGACAAAAGGGGCACCTGCGGGTTCTGCGGCTGAAGCGTCGGCTTCAGCGCTTCCAACGCCGCAACGGCGGGGGACATGTGTGAGGTGTGGAAGGCCCCTGCCACCTTTAGCGGGATCACGCGGGCCTTGGCCGGGGGATTGTCCGCGAGGACCTTGAGCTGCTTGAACGTGCCGGCGGCAACGGTCTGGCCTGCGCCGTTCACGTTGGCCGGCGTGGCGCCGGAGGCCTCAATGGCCGCCAGGACCTCAGCCGGGTCCCCGCCGACTACAGCGCTCATGCCCGTGGGCGTGACGGCGGCAGCAGCGGCCATGCTGTTGGCACGCTCCCGTACGAAGGTCATGGCCTCGGTCTCGGTGAGGACACCGGCAAGCGCCGACGCCGTGATCTCGCCGACCGAATGGCCGGCGAGGACAACGGGGAGGGTGCTGAGTTCGACGTCGAACAGCGACTTGGCGGCGATCAGTCCGGCCGCAACGATCAGCGGCTGCGCTACCGCCGTGTCCTTGATGGTTTCCTCATCCGACGTGGTGCCGTGTGCCGTGAGGTCTATGCCTGCTATTTCACTGAGGGAGGCCAAATGGCCTGCGACGGAAGGAAGTTCCAGCCAAGGGGCCAGAAAACCAGGGGTCTGGGAGCCCTGTCCAGGGCAGACGATTGCAAGCACGTATCCAGCTTTCCAAATTACTGCGTGATTCTCGGTGTATTCATGCACCAAGCTCACTGGGTCAGTTTGTAGGAAGTCTACAACGGTTCAGTTGCCGTTCCGGGACGGCTGGCGTTCAGTGGGCGCCTTGGGCGGCACGGAAAGTCGTCCCACCACGAGTGCCGCCTGGAGCACAAACGCCTCCCGGGGGAGCAGCGGATCCCAGCCGGTGACGTCACAAACCCGCTTGAGCCGGTAGCGGACCGTGTTGGCGTGCACGAAGAGTTCCCGCGCCGTTGCCTCCAGCGAGTGGCCCAGTTCGAGGTAGGTTCCCAGGGTCTCCACCAGCCCGTTGGACGCGGCGAGCAGGGGGCGGTAGATGTTCTTGATGAGGGACCGGCGGGCTGCATCGTCCCCGGAAATAACCCGTTCGGGCAGCAAGTCGTCAGCAGCCACCGGGCGCGGCGCCGAGGGCCAGGCCCGCGCCGCCGTCAGCCCGGCGAAGGCCGACTGCGCCGAACTGCTGGCTTCCAGCAGGGAGCCGGCTTCAGGGCCGTAGACAACCGGGCCGGGGGCGAACAGTTCGCTGAGCTTCAGGTAGGCACTCTCCCGGTCCTGGACGCCGCCGAGGATCAGGATGAGGCGGTCCCCCTGGATTCCCACGAGGGCGTCCTCTGCGAACCGTCCGGCCGTCCGGCGCAGCTCGCTGACGTAGCTGGCGCTCGGTTCCGACGGCGAATTGCCCACCATTACGGTAAACCGCTCCTGCGCTTTCCAGCCGAGGGCGGCGATACGGGACCGCAGGGCGTCCGTGTTTTCGCCGCGCAGGATCGCATCGACGATCAGTGCTTCCAGCCGGGTGTCCCAGGAGCCCCTCGACTCGGCGGCCCGGGCATACACATCGGCGGCGGCAAAGGCCACTTCGCGTGAATAGCGGAGGACGGCTTCACGGAGGGCGGGCTGGTCCGCCTCCGGAGCGATCACGGGAACCTGGTCCTCCACCACCTCAACGACGATCCTGATGAGCTGGAGGGCCTTCTGAAGGCTGATGGAGCGGGTCAGCTCGGTGGGGGCGGTCCCGAAGACGTCGGTGAGGATCCACGACGGCGAGCTGGGGCGCTCGTACCACGTCACAAAAGCGGCGATCCCGTTCTGGGCCACCATGCCGAGGGCGGACCGCTCGTCGGAGCTCAGCCGGCTGTACCAGGGAAGCGATTTTTCCAGCTGGCGCATGGTGGTGGTGGACAGTTGCCCCACACTGGCCCGGAGTTTCTTCAACGTCTGGGCTTTTTCCGGCGTCAGGGCGCGCGATGCCGGCTTGCGCTTTGCGGGAGTGGGGTTTGGCTCTGCCATGCATCGAGCATACGGTGCGCGCAGGCCAACCTCCATTTGTGCAAAGGCTACAACTCGATTTGTGCTGCGTCACAGGACCGCCGGCTTCGCGGAACGCAGGGCACATAACGACGACGGCGGCCTCCACCGTCAGGTGGAAGCCGCCGTCGCAATTTACTGCTTACGGGTTAGGACTCTCCGCCGGCGTTCCCGGTGGATCCCGCGTTCACATTGTGGAGCCGGTACTTCTCAATTGCCTGGACGGGAGCCTGTGCGTCCACTTCGCTGCGGCGTGCGAGCATCTCCAGCGAACGGACCACGATGGAGTGGATGTCGTTCTTGAAGAAGCGTCGTGCCGCGGCCCGGGTGTCGGAGAAGCCGAAGCCGTCCGCCCCGAGTGAGGCGAACTCGTTCGGGAGGAACTGGCGGATCTGGTCCGGGACGGCCTTCATGTAGTCCGAGACTGCCACGATGGGACCAGTTGCCCCTTCCAGCTGTGCCGTGACGAACGGCACCCGCGCCGGCTGGCCCGGGTTGAGGAACGCGTCCTCCTCAGCTGCCATGGCGTCGCGCCGCAGTTCGTTCCAGGACGTGACGGACCAGACGTCGGCGGAGACGCCCCAGTCCTCGGCCAGGAGCCGCTGGGCTTCCAGCGCCCACGGCACGGACACGCCCGAGGCCAGGATCTGCGTGCGGGGGCCGTCAATCTTGGCCGGTGCCAGCAGGTAGATGCCCTTGAGCACGCCTTCAACGTCCAGCTCCTCCGGCTCAGCCGGCTGGGTGATGGGTTCGTTGTAGACGGTGATGTAGTACATCAGGTTCCGGTCCGTGGAGTCCGGTCCGTACATGCGCTCGATGCCGTCGCGCATGATGTGGCCCATTTCGTAGCCGTAGGCGGGGTCGTAGGTGACCACTGCCGGGTTGGTGGCG